>JAKSUR010000029.1 GCA_024408765.1 bacterium
GTAGGTAGTATGAAGATATTTTTAATAATATTGTGTATGTTGATATGTATGCCTGTTTTTGCAGATACAAGGCCTTTTTATCTCAACTCAATTCCGCAAAAAACTCTTGGAGTATATCAAATAGACAAAGATTTAACAGTATATTCACATCCTGATTCAAATTCACATCCGATTAGACTTTTTCAATTTACATATAATCCTGAAATAATGCCAAGCAACATGTTTGCATTCTTAATAAATGAAAAAAAACTCGGATTTTTATATGTTACCGATATTGAAGATGAAGGTTGGATTGAAGTTATTTATGACAAGCAAACAGGTGCAAGAGGCTGGGTGCAAGCCAATGACAAACTTCAATTTTTACCGTGGATTAATTTTTATAATCTTTATGGCAGAAAATACGGTATCAGAATTTTGAAAGATGCACCTAAAGACATATACACATTGTATTCTCAGTGCGAAGATAATTCACAAGGATTATCAAAACTAAATTATGTGCAAAAAATAAAACTCACAAAAGTGAGCGGAAATTGGATGTTGGTAACAGTAATGGACTTGGATAAAACCCCGAAATCAGGTTGGTTAAAATGGCGTGACAGTGACGGTAAAATATACGCAATTCCTAATGTACAATAAAAATCTGCGTCATAGATGCCGTAAATTATGTTTTTGCACGCATATTTTAGTGTATTTATAACAATACTTGTGTACAAAATATTTTCATGTAACAATAATCTATAGTTGATTATTATAAAAATCGTAGTATTAGCAGTGCAGATTACAGTCTGCCTGCAACTCCGTCAAATCTTTCAATATCTATTCCTCTTTTCCAATTGTAGTTTGTTTCTTTTAATGTTTTTCCTTTGTACCAAACTTTGCTTGAAAGATTGCCGAGCTTACCTTTATCATTTCTTGATGCATTTACAACTAAAGTTGACCCATTTTTCAAGCGTAATCTTTCTACGCCATTAAAATTAGTGTTTGTTCCTGATATGGGATTGATAAACATTTTTATACTACTTTCCTATGATTTTATTATTACCTAAAAATATTATTTATTTTGTAAATCCAATCTTGATAAGTTGCTATGATACTATCTGCAAAATCTTTATCATTCCATTTTTTAATTTCTTTTCCGACGCTTTCATCAAGGCATGCTACGTAACGGTTATCAAAACACAATTTCCCCAATAGCCCTTTACTATTCGATTCTAGCTCAATAATGCCTTTTGGGTAATCTTTAGTCCCTTCTTCTATCATCTTAGTTATATTTTCCCAATTTCTTTTCCCTTTTTCCATCTTTTGAATATTTAATTTGGCAGTAAAATTCGGACAACACAGATTATTGACAATATTCATTTAAAAACTCCTTTTGACATACTTACCATGCTAAACCCCGTAAAAATAAAATTTGCTCTCCAATTTTGTTAAATGTATTAACTACAATACTTGCCAGTAAAACATGTTCATGAGAAAATAGGCATAACTGGTTTAAACAGTATAAATAGTAGTAATAGATATAGAAGGAAAAAGAAAATGGCTAGAAAAACTACATTAGAAAAAATCAGAAATATTGGTATTGCTGCTCACATTGATGCAGGTAAAACCACTACAACTGAACGTATTTTGTTCTATACAGGTAAAACGCATAAAATCGGTGAAACACATGATGGTGCCGCAGTTACTGACTTTATGGAACAAGAAAAAGAAAGAGGTATTACAATTCAATCAGCAGCTGTTACTGCTGAATGGAAGGGACACCAAATCAATATTATTGATACTCCCGGGCACGTTGACTTTACAATTGAGGTTGAGCGTTCGCTTCGTGTATTAGACGGTGTTATTGCTGTATTTTGTGCGGTAGGTGGTGTTCAATCACAATCAGAAACAGTTTGGAGACAGGCAAACAGATATGAAGTTCCACGTATGGTATTTGTTAACAAAATGGACAGGACCGGTGCGGATTTCTATCGTGTAGTTGACCAAATCAAAACAAGATTAGGTGCAAATGCTGTTCCTATACAATTACCTATCGGCGCAGAGGATAAATTTACGGGCTTGATTGATTTAATGACCATGAAGGCTGAAATTTATACTAACGACTTAGGTACAGATATCAGAGAAGAAGAAATTCCTGCTGATTTACAAGCAAAAGCGAAAGAATACCATGATGCGATGGTTGAGGCTATTGCAGGAGAAGACGATACTCTAATGGAAAAATTCTTTGATGATCCTGATTCAATTACAGTTGATGAACTCAGAGCAGTCCTGAGAAAAGCTGTTTGTAATAACAAAATCGTTCCTGTATGTTGCGGTACAGCGTTTAAGAACAAAGGTGTTCAATTATTGTTAGATAATGTTGTATATTACATGCCGAGTCCGGTTGATGTAAAAGCTATTGAAGGTGAATTAGAGGACGGAACAAAAACAGAAAGACATTCATCCGACTCAGAACCTTTTGCGGCATTGGCATTTAAAGTTATGACAGACCCGTTTGTAGGTCGTTTAACATTTATGAGAATATATTCAGGTATAATTACTTCCGGTTCTTATGTTCTCAATGCTTCAAACGGCAAAAAAGAACGTATTTCAAGATTGGTTCGTATGTATGCCGACCAAAGACTTGAAGAAACAGAAGTATATGCAGGTGACATTTGTGCGGCAGTCGGTTTGAAGGATACAACAACAGGTGATACTTTATGTGACGAAAAAGCACCGATTATCCTTGAAAAAATCACTTTCCCTGAACCGGTTATTTCGGTCGCTATTGAACCAAAAACAAAAGCAGACCAAGATAAAATGGGTATTGCACTACAAAAACTTGCAGAAGAAGATCCTTCATTCAGAGTTAAATCTGATACAGAAACCGGCCAAACAATTATTTCGGGTATGGGCGAACTTCACCTTGATATTATTGTTGACCGTATGTTAAGAGAATTCAAAGTAGAAGCAAATATTGGTAAACCGCAGGTTGCATACAGAGAAACCATTAGAGGAAATGCCGATCAAGATTCTAAATTTGTTCGTCAATCAGGCGGTAAAGGTCAATACGGACACTGTAAGGCAAGAATTATGCCGGCAGAAGAAAATGCAGGATTTGTATTTGAAAATAAAATTGTCGGTGGTGCTATTCCTAAGGAATATATTGAGCCGGTAAGAAAAGGTATGGAAGAAGCTCTTGAAGGCGGTATCTTGGCTGGCTATCCGATGATAGACGTTAAAGTTGAACTCTATGACGGTTCTTACCACGAAGTTGACTCTTCCGAAATGGCATTTAAAATAGCAGGATCTATGTGTATAAAAGACGGTTGCAGAAAAGCTCAACCGTGCATACTTGAACCTATGATGAAAGTCGAAATTGAAATCCCTGATGAATTTACAGGTACAATTATCGGCGATATTTCAAGAAGACGTGGTCGTATCGAAGGTCAAGAACCTTTAGGAAATACCGGTAACGTAATTGTCAGAGCCATTGTGCCTTTGGCTAACATGTTTGGTTATGCAACTGATTTGCGTTCAAATACACAAGGTCGTGGTACATTCTCAATGGAATTCCAAAAATACGAACAAGTTCCTGCGAATGTTGAAAAAGAAATTATTGAAAAATCAGCTTCTAAATAAGTTGTTTTCAATTAATTTATACGAAATGAGGGTGTCCAAAAAGTCATGGACACTCTTTTTTTTAAATTGATACAATAAACATATTAAAACACCTGTTAATATTGAATTAGAGGTCAACGGTGTTGTGAAGTTGAAAGTGTCTTTGGTCAGATAAAGTGGAATGGTGGTTTTAAAAGATTTCTGTTAAGAGGATTAGATAAAGTGAAAACAGAATGGGGATTGATTTGTATTGCTCATAATCTTAACAAATTAAGTTTCGCTTGGTAAGTTAAACTTAATTTTTTGTTAATTATCTGATTTATCTGATTTATTAAAATTTCAATTTAAAAATGCAAATTAATAAAAAGAGGATAACTTTACTTTTTAGTCACCCTCTTTTTTTATAAATCAACCAAAATTATATTAATTAATTTTGCCGACTTGATAATACTCAAATTGCTTTTCTTTTAAACGAACTGTATCATACTGATTTCTTGCATCAAATATGATTGGATAACGCAATAATAATTTAACTTTGTCAAAATCAGGTCTGCGAAATTCATTCCATTCTGTCATTAAAATCAAAGCATCTGCATTATTCAAGCAATCATAAGCATTCTTGCCATATTCAATTCTGTCTTGCAAATAGAATGTTGCGGTTTTCATTGCTTTAGGGTCATAAGCTTTTATTTTAGCACCTTTTTCCAGTAAAGCTTCAATTACTGTAATGGAAGGAGCGTATCTCATATCGTTTGTTTTCGGCTTAAACGCCAACCCCCAAATTGCAAAAGTTTTTCCTTTCAAATTATTGCCGAATCTGTCTGTAATTTTTTTTATAAATAAAGTTCTTTGTTTTTTATTGACTTCATTAACTGCCTTAATTATTTTCATTTCGCAATCATAATCACTTCCCATTTTAATTAATGATTTTACATCTTTTGGAAAACAGCTTCCGCCGTAGCCTATTCCTGGGAATAAAAACTTATTACCGATTCTGGAATCCGTACTCATACCGATACGTACCGTTTCTGCATCAGCTCCGACCTTTTCACAAAGATTTGCGATTTCATTCATAAAAGATATTTTTGTTGCCAAAAAAGAATTAGCTGCATATTTTGTCATTTCAGCAGACTTAACATCCATTACAATGACCCTGTTGCCTGTTCTGAAAAATGGTGAATAAATTTCCTGCATAATTAGTGTTGCTTTATCCGAATTCGAACCGATAATAACTCTATCAGGTTTTAAAAAATCTTCAACTGCATTACCTTGTTTTAAAAATTCCGGATTAGATACGATATCAAAGTCATGAACAGTGTATTGTTTTATCAATTTCGTTATTTTTTCTGCTGATCCGACCGGTACTGATGATTTAATGACAATAACTTTATAACCATTCATTGCTTTTGCTATTGATTTTGCTACATTCATTACATACTGCAAATCAGCAGAACCATCTTCTCCTTGCGGAGTTCCTACCGCAATAAAACAAATATCTGAATTTTTTACTGCCATATCAGTATTATTTGAAAAAATAAGCCGTTCTTCCGTGACATTAGACTTAACTAATTCTTCCAATCCGGGTTCAAACATCGGAATAATGCCATTTTTAAGTTGTTCTAATTTTTGAATATCATTATCAACGCAAATGACATTATTTCCCATATCAGCCAAACACGCTCCTGCAACCAAACCAACATATCCGGTGCCAATAACAGTTATTTTCATTTAGAATGTTACCTTTCCGTGAGTAAGCACTAATATATTAATTATAATAAAAAGAAAGAAATTTTGTCAGCATTTATATTAAGTGCCTTTAGGAATAAATTTTATAATATAATCAAATGAATTTTAACGTAATATTGTTTTATACTTGATTTTAATGCTTTATTTGATATACTTAACACTGATGATGTATGGCGGGTGTCGTCAAGTGGTTAAGACCACGGATTGTGGTTCCGTTATGCGTGGGTTCGAATCCCACCACCCGCCCCATTTACAAATGACGTTTCTAAAACGTCATTTTTTGTTGATATACTTGGGTTTTCAAGGGTTCTAACCTTGCAATTTCTATCTTCATTTTTATAGGTTCTCTTAATATCTTGTAACACTTTAAATGTGTCTTTTAACTCTACAATTATATTATTTCCATCAAATTTTACAGATTTTGTCATTGTTGTTACTATTAATTTCTTTTCTTCTGCTGTTGCTTTTAAAAACAAATGTGGCAACATTTCACTGAATTTTAACAGTTGATTCATTCTTTCATATATAAACTTTGAACTTGCATTTGTATTGCTTAATTTTATTACTAATCTGTCTTTTTCTTCCTGCCATTCTTTATGTAAATTATTTACATCTTCTTCTGACATTCCTGTTGGTATATCACCGTTTAATTTAGCAATATAACTTTTTTTAATAAGATTTGAAAGTGTATCTATTCTTTTGGTAATATCTTTTCTTATGTTGCTTTCATATTCACTAAATTCTTTTATATAATCTTTAGCAAGTATTTTTAATCTTTCTATTTCTTTTGCTTCTAAACAAATAATATCTAAAATTGCAGCAAAAGTATTGTCAAAATATTCTTCTCTGTAATTTTTTAAATTTTCATGTACACCTTTTGCATTTGAGCAATGATAATAAACATAATGTCCTTTTTTATTTTTTCCTCTTTTAAATTCTGCTGTTAAATAACAACCACATTCAGCACATTTAATTAAATTTGTGTATGCATAAGTTACAGTATGTTTTTTTGTTCTGTCAATATCTTTAAACATATCTTGTACTCTGTAATATAATTCAGGACTTATTATTGCATCATGGTTACCTTCGTATATTTCTCCACCCCATTTGAATTTACCAATATAAAAAATATCATGTAACATCCATTCAAACTTTCTTGCAGGATATTTTTCTCCTGTTTTAGGATGTCTAAACCCTTCTAAATACAATTTATCTCCCAAAGTTTTATATGAGTACATCCCTGTTGCATATAGTTCAAAAGCACGTTTTACATATTTAGCATTATGCTCATCAATAATAATTTCAGGTTTAATATTAGAATTGGATTTCAACACGCTCTCAACAAGATTATTAGCTACTTCTTCATTTATCTGCTTACAATTGCAACCATTTCTTGTTTTCAGTCTAAGACGAGAACCATCTTTTATGGTTCAGCGACCTGCGACAGAGTGCGCATGACTTTTGCATAATGTATAAAATTTCTATTTTGCTCCTACAATCCTATCACTTCCGATTTACAAAAAATTTAAAATGTTTTATGATATATGCGTAATAATAAAATCATTTTGAACAGAAGAAAGGAGCTTTATATATGGAAATAAAGGTTGTAGAAAATGTAAAAGCTATTAATGCAGATATCTTTGTTGTAAATATGTTTGAAAATGAAAAAACATTAAGTGAACTTGCAAATCATTATGCGATTGAAGAAGATAATTTTAAAGGAAAGTTTGGTGAAACATATCTTTTACCAACTTATGGCAAAGAATTATACAAAAAAATTCTTGTTCTTGGATTAGGTAAAAAAGAAGATTTATGCCCAAACAAGCTTAGAGAGGCTGTTGCAAAAGCAATTAAAAAAGCTATGCAAATGGAGGCTAAAAAAGTTGCTTTTTCATTGGAGGGTATAGGATTTGATTATTCCGAACAGTTTACAATGGGTGCTATGATTGCTGATTATAAATTTGACAAATACAAATCAGAAAAGAAAGATAACGGAATAAAAGAAGTCTATATTGAAGCAAATCAAGAAATTGTTAAAAAATCCGAAATTATAGCAGAAGCAATGAAGTTTGCACGTAATCTTTCAAATGAGCCGGCACAATTTGCTACACCGACTGAACTTGCTGAAATCGCTTGCGATTTAGGATTGGAAACTAAGGTTTATGACAGGGAAGAATGTGAAAAAATGGGCATGGGTGCATTTCTTGCTGTTGGAAAAGGCAGTATTCAAGAGCCAAAATTTATTCATATAAAATATAGTGTTAATAATCCTAAAAAACGCATAGCCATTATCGGAAAAGGCATTTGTTTTGACTCTGGCGGTCTTGATTTAAAACCGGCATCTTCTATGCTTACAATGAAAGACGATATGTCAGGAGCGGCTGCCGTTATAGGTATAATGAGCGTTTTAAAAGAACTTAATCCGCAAGTTGAAGTTCACGGTATTATAGCTGCTTGTGAAAATATGCCGGGTTGCAAGGCATACAAACCTGGCGATATTTTAACAGCAAAAAATGGTAAAACAATAGAAGTAGATAATACGGATGCGGAAGGACGTTTAACCTTGGCAGATGCACTTTGTTATGCTTGCGAACTCGGTGTTGACGAAGTAATTGATATGGCAACACTAACGGGAGCTTGTATGGTAGCTTTGGGAACACAAGCTTCCGGAATAATGGGAAATGATAAAGAACTGGTGAAACGACTTATTGAAACTGCAAATAGGAGTGGTGAAAGATTTTGGGAATTACCGCTTTGGGAAGAATACTTTGACAGCCTGAAAAGTGATATCGCAGATATGAAAAATACAGGTTCACGCTGGGGTGGGGCTTCAACGGCAGGAGTATTCCTTCAAAAATTTGTAAAAGATGTAAAATGGGCACATATAGATATTGCCGGTACTGCTTTTCTTGAGAAACCGCAAAAGGAATTTATTGCAGGTGGAACAGGAGCAGGAGTCAGAACAATGCTTAAATATATTATGGAAATATAGTTTTACATAACAAAATATGGAATGAGGGTGTCCAAAAAGTCATGGACACTCTTTTTTTAAATTGATACAATAAACATATTAAAACACCTGTTAATATTGAATTAGAGGTCAACGGTGTTGTGAAGTTGAAAGTGTCTTTGGTCAGATAAAGTGGAATGGTGGTTTTAAAAGATTTCTGTTAAGAGGATTAGATAAAGTGAAAACAGAATGGGGATTGATTTGTATTGCTCATAATCTTAACAAATTAAGTTTCGCTTGGTAAGTTAAACTTAATTTTTTGTTAATTATCTGATTTATCTGATTTATTAAAATTTCAATTTAAAAATGCAAATTAATAAAAAGAGGATAACTTTACTTTTTAGTCATCCTCTTTTTTATTTTTATATATAAATTTCAACCAATTTTTTCGCAATATCAAGCGCTTTATTAAAAACTTCTTTATTTTCAAAAAAATCATCTCTTGCAGTATACTCTTTTACAATTTTTCTTGCAAAAGAGCCGATTGCAACACCGTCAATATCTACATTACACAATTTTGCAAGTTCTAAGGTTTTTGAATTAGTCCCGCCTGAAACAATAACATAAGCATCTAATTTTTTTGATAAAAACATATCAGCAGTTGAAATCGCTTGTAAAGTGGAATTGAAATCATCTTTTCCGCCGGACATAGGAACACCGTCTGCTTGGATTATTGTTGTATAAGGTTTTCTTACATTAACCATTTTTTTTACAAGTTCTACAATATCATTATCGCCTGCTTTTGAACGGTTGATACTTATGCTTAAATAACCGTCAAACATATCGTTTATAATTTTCCAGCGTTCTTCTATATCGTTTTCATTTCCTTCAACATGAAATTCTATACAATCCAAACCTTTGTTAATAAGTTTCGGTAAAACTTTTTTTAAATCAGTTTTTTGGGAAATTAGCTCAATACAGTTTTTCGGGCAAACTTCAATACATTTTTTACAACCGATACATCTTGTATTATTAACAGAAAATTTATTTTCTAAATCGTTAATTGCATTTTGCAAGCAGACATTTTTACAATTTCCGCAAAGAGTGCAATTTGAATTGTTAATTTTAGCCTTACAAAAATGTTGGTCACTTTCAGAACCTACACTTATACAAATATATCTGTCTTTTGTAATACCTGATTTTTTAATGCCTTTTTTTGCAGCATCAATTACATTTTCTTTTGCACAAATATCAAAAAGCTGACAACCTGCAAGCGAATACAAAGCAACAAGTCTTTCAACCTCTATAACATCTTCATTTCCCGCACCGCAAATAAGTTTAAAACATTTTTTGTTTTTTAAAATATCGTTCAGCATTATTAAACAAAAACCTCACTTAAATTATTAACTACATATTTTGTATATTTAATCAAATCTTCTTTATCAGTTTGTCCTGTTGAAACAATAATATGCCTGAGTCCTGCATTTTCTGCCATAAAATAATCCATCAAAGCATCTCCGATAACTAAAGTTTCATTTTTATTCGCTTTAATTTTATCCAATGCAATAATTGCAGGTTCACCTGATTTTTTATCTTTTTTACAATCGTCCTTGCCCACAATACAATCAAAACAATCATCAATTCCAAGTATTTTTAGTGTTTCTTCTGTATGCTTATGCGTATCCGACGTAACTACCGCCAATTTCAGGCTCATGTTTTTTAAATTTCTTATAAAATTTTCCGAATATGGAATAAATCTTATATATTTATCCATATTGTTCAAAAACTCCGAATGAACAATATTAAACAAATCAGAAACAGTTTCAAAATCCGCCGAAACAGAATATTTAACAAGTTCATTTACCATAAAATCTATTACTTCATTTCTCGATAAAACACCTATTGCACCATTTTTAATCAATTTTTCGGTTTTTGGATTATAACCGATTGTAAAACAAAGTTCTTCAAACAAATTTTTATCCAAATTAAAATATTCAATTATTTTATAAATTCTGCATTCCGCCAACTTTCCCCAATAAATATTGTCGTCAAGAAAAATTCCGTCTTTATCAAAAAGCACGGCATTAATATTATTGATATCACAATCATTGAAGTGAAAATTTGCCATAAATCCTCTTACACACAAAAATTATATCTTACACAGAATAAAGCAACAAGTATTATAAACAACTATCAAATAAAAATAATAATATCATCTATTCATTTGATTACAAAACTTAACAATTAGTTTAAACTGTTACTGTGTTAAATAGGAAATAATATGACTAAAACGAATTTAAAAGAAAAAAAAGAAGTATCCCAAAACAATCTCAAAGTGGTTGATGAACGTGCGATTAAAACGACCTCATACAGTGATATCAACCTAAAACAATGGAAAGATTACGGACATGTAAAAACTGATACCTTGTGGGAATTCCCTTCAAGATTAAAAGAGGGCGGTCATTCAAACGAATACCACGGCAATTATATTCCGCAAATTGCTCAGCAAATTTATGAGAGATTTACAAAAAAAGGAGATGTCGTTTTAGATTTATTTTTTGGTTCAGGTACATCAGGAATAGAAGCTGTTAATATGAATCGTCGTTGTATTGGAGTTGAATTAAAAGACGATTTGGCAGAAGCTGTTTCCGAAAAATTTACTTCTAAGCAATTGGTAACGGATGTTAATATTATTTGTGCAGATTCAGCAAGCACGATTGCGAAAGAAAAAATACAAGCAAGGCTTGACGTTATGGGAGTCAAAAAAGCTCAACTTTTGATGCTTCATCCGCCTTATGACGATATTATCAAATTTTCAGATAAAAAAGAAGATTTATCTAACTGTGCAACTACAGAGGAATTTTATGATTTATTTGAAAAAGTCGCAAAAAACGGCTACGATTTACTTGACAAAGGACGTTTTGCCTGTTTGATTATTGGTGACAAATACGCAAATTCTCAACATATTCCGCTTGGTTTTGAGTGCATGAAAAGAATGAACAATCTGGGATTTATAACAAAAGCTATTATTATAAAAGACATGCAAGGGAACGAAAGAGCAAAAGGAAAAACGGCTAATTTGTGGCGTTATAGAGCATTAGCCGGTGGATTTTATATATTTAAGCACGAATATGTTATGGTATTTCAAAAGGTATAGTTGTGTTGAAAATAACTAACCAAGGACTGTTTTTAACAGTTAAAATAATTCCTAATTCATCAAAAAATGATATAACTATAGAAGATGAATATATAAAAGTAAAAGTTACCGCACAACCAATTGAAAATAAAGCAAATAAAGCACTTATAGAGTTGTTATCAAAAAAATTAAAAATCGCAAAAACAAATATTGAAATAACAAAAGGCTTAACATCAAAAGAAAAAACGGTATTAATAAAAATAACGGATATTAAAAAACAAAACGAAATAAAAGAATTATTAATTAAATAAAGAAGGTGCAAAATGAACAAGCGTTGGTATGATATTGATCCTACAGTTAGTCTGGCAGTAAGTTTAATGAGAAATGCTAATGTAATGACACAATATAAATGTGCTGATTTAATTGTTTCTAAATCAAAAGAAAATGGTATTGATTTATCTGAAAACATTATAACCGATGCTTTCAATTATGTTCTTCGACGCTGGTATGATACCGATCAAAAAATAGCTGAAGCATTTGAATATTTAAAACTTATGCCTGAAACATTACAAAAAGAAACAGCGTTAGACGTTATTAACCTTCTTCAAGCGGAAGAAGCAAAATAATATGTCAATAATTTTAAATTCTGCAATTATTTCAGTTGTGCTTTTATGTGTTTTATGCATTAAAAGGGTAAATGTGTTGCTTGCAATTATTGTATCAACAATAGTAGCCGGACTTATGTCAGGTATGGATATCAAAAATGTTATGGACACATTTGTTACAGGTATGGGAGGCAATTCCGAAACTGCATTAAGTTATATCTTGCTCGGAGCATTTGCAGCTACTATGGCACATTCAGGATTTACAGTGGTTTTGTCAGAAAAAATCAGTAAGATAATTTCAGGGAAAAAATATGTTTTACTTTTAATCCTTACATTAATTGCAATGGCATCGCAAAATATTATTCCAATACATATAGCATTTATTCCGATTATAATTCCTCCGCTTTTGAGTACAATGAATAAACTTAAATTGGACAGACGTGCTGTTGCGTCAGCACTTGCATACGGACTCAAAATGCCTTATATAACCATTCCGGTCGGATTTGGTTTAATTTTTCAAAATCTTATCGCTGATAATATGCTTCAAAACGGTGCTTATGTCGAGAGAAGTGATATTTGGAAATCTACAATTATTTTGGGAATCGGTATGACAGTTGCACTTTTTATTGCAATATTTGTAACTTACGCAAAACCAAGAAATTATGAAGATAAACCGCTTAATATTCGGCTTTCTGCAACAAATGATTGTTCAAAAAATACAATTATAATAATATTGTTGGCTGCAATTATGACTTTTGCGGTACAGTTAATAACTCATTCTTTGCCATTAGGTGCGTTGGTCGGTTTGGGAATAATTTTTTCACTAAATGTTATTCCCAAAAACAAAATGGACAATATGATGAACGAAGGAATCTATTTAATGGGGTATGTTGCGTTTGTAATGCTTGTTGCATCAGGTTTTGCTTCTGTTTTAAAACAAACAGGTGCTATTGAATCACTCGTTACTTCCGCACTAGCAATTATGCCTCATAATATAATTGCAGTATCATTGATTATATTGATACTTGGACTTTTTATAACAATCGGAATCGGTACTTCATTTGGTACAATTCCAATATTGGGAGTTTTGTTTGTTCCCCTTTGTATAAAACTGGGATTCAATACACAACAAATCGTAGTTTTAATGGCTGCCTCCGCAGCATTAGGTGATGCAGGCTCTCCCGCTTCGGATACTACACTTGGCCCGACATCAGGGTTAAATGCAGATTCCCAACACAATCACATATATGATACCTGTATTCCCACATTTTTTCACTACAATATAGCTTTGATAATATTTGCACTTATCGGAATATGTATTTTGGGGTAATTATTGTCCCAATCCGTAATTAAAATCGCCTTGAATATTAGATTGAAGCATTGTAGTAACAGATTGAATGTACGCTTCAACTTCTGTTAATTCTGCACTTGCTGTTGTGATTTGTGCATTAAGTTGTGTTTCCCAAGCACTTAATTCATCCAATTCATCTTGAATTTGAGCTGTCAATTTATCTATTTCTTCTTCAAATTCAGGAATTTCAGTATAGTCTGTGTATGCTTCCTGTAATTCTTCATCATTATTATATAGATATTTGAAGTAATCTCTGAGTTCTGCTTTACCTGATGCTAATAAAGAATTTGTATCTGCAACAGATGCGATAGCTAAATTTTTCTGAGATTGATATTCCATGATATCAAGATTAAGCTGATTCTTTCTCAGTGTGTATGATAATAATGTTTCTTGTAAATTTGCTATTGCCATCTTATATCACCATCTTTTAACTTACATATATATAAAAACAAATAAATATTTTGTATTTCACGTTTATATATTTTTGTTACAAATCTTAACACTTTTCGATAAATTTATCATTAGATTAGGCAATTTTTTAAAAATAAAATACTTATATATAATAGAGGATTTTTAAAGGGAATTTTATGGCTCTGCCAAAATCGAACGTATTACAAAAACCGACATATAAATTTACGACATCGAATTATTACAATTATTCTAATGATTCGCTTGAAAGCCTGAATACTTTGAGATTTTCTTGTGATACACCTTGGAAAGGTACATGTAGTTTAGATGTCGGAGCTGATATCAACCTTAAATCGACAGACGAAGGTCTTTCTGCATCTGTCAAACCTGCTTCTGAAGCTAAATATAAGCAAAATTTTGCGACTTTAGATGATATAACAATTAGTGGTTATACGAGATATAGACATATCGGAGAGTCTGACCAATTAAGATTTTCTGCCGGTGTAAGAAAAAAAATAAACGACAAAGTATCTATATATGCAGACGGGCACTATACGACAAAATTCGACGGAAAGGATAAAATAGGCGGTTGGATTGGAGTTGATTGCAAAGTGGGTGACAAGATTTCTTTTTGGGCTGAACCGTTGCAGTACAATAAAACTCTTGGAGGAAAGAGTGATTATTCTTCAAACTTCGGAGTTACTTATAAATTTTAAAAGATAGTTAGTGATGTAAGGTAAAAAATTGGGCGGATAAAATTCCCGCCCTTTTCTTTATTTGATTTTCAAATTAACCTAATTCAGATGTGCAATTCGGACATTTTTTAGCGTTAATCGGAATTTGAGTGCAACAAAACGGACATTCTTTTTCTGATGCAACGGTTTCTTCTATTTCTTTTTTGCAAGCTGCGTCCTTAATTGCATTTACGCCTTTAATAAGAGCGAATATTGCACAAGCAACAATTAAAAAGCTTATTACGGTATTAATAAACAGTCCGTAGTTAATTGTTACCGCACCAGCTTTGGAGGCTGCATCAAGAGAATCATATTTTTCGCCTAACGGATATAGCGTAAAATACAAATTCGAAAAATCCACTTTACCCAAAATAAATCCAATCGGAGGCATAATTATATCTTTTACAAGAGAATCAACTATTTTTCCGAAAGCTGCACCAATAATTATACCGACAGCCATGTCCATAACATTTCCACGTAATATAAAATCACGCAATTCTTTTCCTAATTTTTTACACATACTCAAAACTCCTTTATTTCATGCTATCAAAAAATTATAATAATGACAATAATTATATCCTTGTTAATAAAATCAAATAGGTGTAAAATATTACACATGGTTACAGGGAAAGTTTTATTGTGCGGACTGGGAGCTGTCGGATTGACTTATGCAAATAAGTTTAAGAACGTTTGTGATTTAAAAATTTTAGCTGATTCACAAAGAATTGCCAAATATAAATCAACTCCACCAATACTAAACGACAAAATTGTAAGTCTAAATTATATTACTCCTAATGAAACATGGAATCCTGATTTGATAATCATTTCAACAAAAGCAAGCGGATTGGATTCAGCAATAGACTATATAAAGAATTATGTTAACGACGAAACAATTATAATTTCTTTATTAAACGGCATAACAAGTGAAAACAAAATTGCTGAAAAATACGGATGGGATAAAGTCATACATTCATATTTTATAGGACATAGCGCAGTAAGATATGAAAACAAAGTAACACAAGATGGCGTTGGTAAAATAGTATTCGGTTCACCATATAAGGAAAATCAAAACAAAATTCAAAAATTAAAAGATTTTTTTGATGACAAAAATATAAACTATGAAGCATCAGATGACATAATTTATTCACTTTGGTTAAAATTCACTTTGAATATTTTTGCAAATCAAGCATCAGCAATAATGGGTTTGAATTTTGGCGAAATGAAAAACGAGAAATTTAAAACTTTTGCTAAAAAAATTATTAAAGAAGTATCCGCAATTGCGGAAAAAGAAGGAATAAGCGGATACGATAAACTTGAAAAAGATTCTATGCGAGCATTAATGAGCATGGTGGATGACGGAAAAACATCCATGTATCAGGATATTCTTGCTAAAAGAAAAACAGAAGCGGATATTTTTTCGGGCGAAATTATAAGGCTTGGGGAAAAACATAATATTCAAACCCCATATAATCAAGTTATGTACGATATGTTAAGCGTTTTGGAGGAAAATTAAATATGAATATAGCTTTTATTCCCGTTAGAGGCGGATCAAAATCAATTCCGTTGAAAAATATTAAAATAATAAACGGAAAACCACTTGTTTACTGGACACTAAAATCAGCATGTGAATCAAAATGTGTTGATGAAGTAGTAGTTGCAACCGATAGCGAAAAGATAAAAGAAACAGTTTTATCTTTTGGATTTAATATTGTAAAAGTTTATGACAGAAATCCTGCCAACGCTCGAGACACTTCTTCAACAGAAAGCGTTATGCTTGAATATATAAATTATGCAAATTTAAATCCTGATGATAAGTTTATATTAATTCAAGCAACCTCTCCGCTTTTAAAAGCTGAACATATAGACGGAATGTTTGAAAAACTTGTTGAAACAAATGCAGATTCAATATTTTCAGGTGTAAGAGAAAAACAATTCCACTGGATTGAAACACCGAAAGGAATTCAACCTGTAAATTATGATCCCAAAAATCGACCGAGAAGGCAAGACTTTTCAGGACTTATTGCAGAAAACGGTGCTTGTTATATAAATTCTGTAAAAAACATTTTGCGTGACAATTGCAGACTATCTGAAAAAATTGAAATGTACGAACTTCCACCAGAAACTGCTTATGAAATAGATGAAAAGCAGGATTGGATTATAGTTGAAAATTTACTTAAAACTAGTAATCGTTAATGATTATTACATAAAAAGA
>JAKSUR010000003.1 GCA_024408765.1 bacterium
TTGGTTGGGTTCAATTTTTATCTACTAATTTTTCTATTTCTATAGTACGAGGATAGGGTGCAAAAAATTGCACCCTACAAGCTACCAAAAGTAAGTGAGTAGGGTAGACTTCAATCTACCGAAATAAAGGTATAATTTCGGTATGCTAAAGCATACCCTACTTTCTACTTTCTCCTATATATCTTAAAATATATTCATTTAGACGTGCGAGAATGCGTTTTAAGGTGGGGTAAATGATGTTAGAGGATATTCCCCCACCCTCCGGGTTATTCATCTTCATCTTCATCGTCAAACCGTGTACCTCTCTTATCTTTAAAGGGTAGATTGTACCAATATGAATCCATAAAGTCAAATAAAGGTTTAAGTTGTTTTTGAAGTTGTTGTTCTGCCTCAGAAAATACTGCTGTTTCTTCCGTTTTTTCGTTTCCCTCTTTTATCCCAAGTGTAGCAGCGACTACACTTAATAATCCTAACATGTTCTTGCCATTTAAATAATCTTTCAGTGCATCCAAAGTTTTGATATTGTCAGGAATGTCTACAGGTACTTTTACTTTTAAACCAAAGCTCGGACTTGTTTGAGTTTTGTTGTTATTTACCACTGACATGTTATTTAGATAAGAACTGCCATAAGATTGAATTCTGTTGATTTGCATAATTGTACTCCTTTTTTATTCAAAATAAACCTCTCTTTGTATGGATTAAAACATCTAAAAAATAAATTTGCTACTAATAAAAACTTGTATTGACATTTTTTTACAAATACACACAAATTGCCTAAATATTACAAATTATTTACAAAACAATTCAAGAGGCTATTGTGTTAAGCAAGTATTAGCTCATTTTTTTTGCATTACTATTATTCCGACTTCAATTGATTCGCTGATTTAACAAATACAAACAAACGTTGCTTACTCAAAATAAAATCCGTCCTCTTTCATCCTTCTGAATATTTCAGGAATTTGTTCCGAAGGACAAACTATTGATACTCTAAAAAATCCCTTTCCGTATTCTCCGAATCCATCCCCCGGGACAACAACTATCCCTGATTTTTGTAGCAATTCATTTGCAAATTCTATTGAAGATGTGTATCTTGGAGGAATCGGAAGCCAAAGATAAAATGTAGCATCAGGAATATTAAAGTTTTTCCAACCGAGTTCCTTTAAACCTTCGACAAACAAAGCTTGATTTTTCTTGAACATAAGGTTTGATTTTTTAATATATTCCTCCCCTTCTTCCGAATTAAGGATATGAGCACCGGCCTCTTGTAATGCCTTAAAAAGCCCTGAATCAAGAGAAGATTTCATTTTCGCAAACATACCGACAGCTTCTGAATTACCGCATATCCAACCGAGTCGCCAACCTGTCATAGCATAGGGTTTTGAAAAACTGTAAAACTCTACCGCAATATCTTTTGCACCATCAACTTGAAAAATGCTTGCAGGTTTAAGTTCAGGTTTAAAGTACATATCCGTATACGCTGCATCCGAAATTAAAAGTATATTGTGTTTTTTACAAAAATTGACAACTTCTTTAAAATAATCCAATGTCGCAGTTGCACCAAGAGGATTATTCGGATAGTTTATCAGCAAAGCCTTAACTTTGCAAGGATTATACCCATCGTTTTTAAGTTTATCAAAAACTTTTTCCATATCAGGCATATAGTTGTCATCTTTTTTTAGAGGAACAGAATATGCAATCCCACCGGATACCTTGACCATTTCTTTATATGAAGCATATCCGGGGTCAGGTACCATAATTATTTCTTTTTCTTCAATATCAGTTGTCGGATTAATTAAAATACGAATAAAATTCGCAATGCCTTCTTTTGAACCGATAAGTGAATGAATTTCCGTATCAGGATTTAATTCTACACCAAAACGAGTTTGCATTCTTTTAGCACAAGCTTCTCTAAAAAATTTTTCCCCCTTAGATGATGAATATGTGTGAATCCCTTTTTTGCTCAATGCTTGTTGTAGCGATTTTATAACCATTTCAGGAGGGGGTTGTGTAGGTGCGCCCATTGATAGTGAAATCGGAGCTCGGCCTTTTGCCGTAAGCTCAGGCGTAAGACGAGCTACGGCATCTTTTATCCTAAACATTATATATGTTTCCAAGCTTTGTACATAATTATTAAAAAACTCTTGCATTTATATTTCCCCTTAATCAACATCTATAAATTATACGAGTTTGAGCATAAATTGTCAATTTTTAAGCACTCTTTAAAAATTATTCTTGAAATTAACAAAAATTTCTTAAAACATGCTAAAATAGTTTGAGTTGAACTTGGTTAAAATATGCTAAAAACAGATGAAAAATATATAAAAATGTGTTTCGCACTTGCAAAACGAGGAAAAGGCAAGGTGTCACCTAATCCTATGGTCGGTTGTGTAGTTTTAGACAAAAATGGAAATGTGGTATCAAGAAGTTACCATAAAAAATATGGTGAAAATCATGCAGAACGTGATGCTTTACTCAAATTACAAAATAATGAGGCAGAATGCGGAACATTGTATGTAAATCTTGAACCGTGTTCGCATTATGGCAAAACTCCGCCTTGCGTTGACCTTATTATAGAAAAAAAACTTGCAAGAGTCGTTTATGCAATGAATGACCCAAATCCAAAAGTTAACGGAAAAGATAAATTAAAAAATGCTAAAATAGAAGTTACAGAAGGTATTTTAGAAGAAGAGGCAAAATTCTTAAACAGAATTTTTATCAAAAATATAACTCAAAAACTTCCTTATGTTGTACTAAAAACAGCAACAACAATGGACGGAAAAATAGCTACACAAATCGGTGATTCAAAATGGATTACATCTGAAACAGCAAGAAAATACGCTCGCAAATTAAGACAAGATTTTGATTGTATCCTTACAAGTTCTAACACTGTTATTGCAGACAATCCGACTATGAAACATAAATTTAAGTGTATTTTGGATAAGGATTTGCGCATAAGCAATAATGCTAAAATTTTAAGTCAAGGTAAAATATATCTTGCTACAAAATACAATACAAAACTTAAAAATGGCGAACTTGATTTAAAAAAAGTTTTTAAAGAATTATACAAACAAGGAGTTTGTTCGGTTTATGTTGAATGCGGAGGAACTCTTGCGGGTGCATTGTTAAAAGAAGGTTTGATTGATGAGGTTTATCAATTTATTGCACCTAAAATATTGAATGATAATACAGGGCTGAGTTGTTTTAACGGTGGTAATTATACGCATATTTCAGACAGCATAAATCTTAAAATATACGAAATAAAAAAACTGGATTCGGATATTTTGTTGAAATCCGTTGTTTTACAAGGATAAATACTGAACTCAATTTTAATTGCTAATCTTGACTTACACTTGAAAGCAAAAGATTAATTTCTGAAATCAAATCTTCATTTTTTGTTTTAACAGCGTTCACCATTGCTTTTTTTAACAACGATTTAGCTTTATTAGGGCTGTTAAATTGTATCATTAATTCTGCGGCTGATTTATAATTTTCGGCAATTTCCTCAACAGCATTAGATTTTTCATAATTCTTAACAGCTTCTGCGTAATATTTTAAAGCTTTATCGTTTTTTCTAAATTGCACGCAAGCATCAGCAGTATTTGAAAGTACATAACCCTTCATATTGTTATCTGCTGTTTGTTCGATAAGTTTTCTTGCCACATCATAATATTCAAAAGCATTTTCATCATATTTATCCGTAAAAATATTTGCAACTCTTGTAAGAGAATCTGATTGACCTATCAAATCATCTGATTTTCCGGCATAAGAAATCGAAGTAATATAATGGTCTAATGCTGCATTTACTTGATTTACGTCATTATAAATTTGTGCAATTGAATAATGTGCTCTTGATTTTACATTGGTGTCGGTTGTGTATTGTAATGATTTGTTGTAACTGTTTAAAGCTTGTACTACAAAGTCATTATCATCATAAATTTTGCCTATTTCAAGACATATTCTTGATTGAGTTTCTGTATCACGCAATTCTTCCGCACGACTAAATGCTTCTTTAAACACAGACATGGCTTTTTGCGGATTATTTGCAAACGCTTGCTTTTTAGCCTCCATAAATAACGATTTCAGCCTTGTATCTTGCGGAATTATTGTTATATTAGGTTTTTTGGAAATAATTTGTTGTGCATTTGAAAATTCTTCATCAAGGGATTCGGGAGTATAATCCTCTATTTCTATGCCCTGCTCATCTTGACTTCCGGCTTGAATGTCAGCTTTTTGTTGTTGAATTTGAGGATTTTGAACAGCAACTTGTTCAACCTGTATGGGTTGTTTCTGCTGAGGTTGATTATTTTGCCTGCTTTCTTCACTTGGAAATTGTACCAAGAAATTAGGATTAACTTCCTGTTCGTTGTAGCTGTAATTAATGCGTTGTAAAAATAAAGCGTCAAGCCAATTTTGAACAACTTTTGAATCTTTGTTTAAGGTTTCTGAAATATATTTATCAAGCATTGAAGCTGCGATTTTCAAATTGCTTTGAATCAAATTTACTTGCGGTTGAGGTGCTTTAACCTGTCCTTCAACAATTTGCAAATAACGATTAACTTCCTGCTCCAAATCAGAAGGCGTTGCAATTGCCTTCATTGTATTTCTAAAATCTTTAAGGATTTGAGCAATATTAACCTTGTTGCTTCTTGAAGCAGATTCAGGTTGAATCGGTTGCGGTGAAGGTGGTACTTGTTGTTGAATCGGTTGATAACCCGAATTAAGTGCCTGATATTGTTGCGGATTAATTTGTTGTCCCTGAACTTGATAATTCGGATTTGTTATAGGGTACTGCGAATTACCGTTATAGCGAACTTGTGAATAGGCATTTACGGCAGGAGAATAAATTGCCTGTCTTGGAATCGGCTGTCCCTGCGATTGAATATCCTCAGCACGACCACGAGCGACCACTTGCGAATTTTCACGACGTTGTTCTTGCTGATTTCCGTTATGACCGTCTTTATCGGCACCTTCATTACCTGCATTATAGTTCCCGTTACCTTTTTGAGGATATGGCCTCGGGTGAATAGTGTTCATCGTGTTAAACAAATTTTTACCGTCCTTCCTTAACTTTTATCGGAATTTTAAAGATAATTCTTGACTGCATAAACAAAATTTCATACATCTGTAGGATATTTTAATAATTTATTTTTAAAAGTCATGTTGCTAAGAATAAAAATTAAAACTACACTTTTATAAGTTAATATGGGTAAGTATATATTTTTTTAATCTTGTAGTACAATATCGTTATGAAGAAAAAAATTATAGGGATGCTTTGTATTTTAACTTTAACTTCTGCACTGTCACAAAGTCCGGTTTACAGTGTAGATACTGCTGTTTTTTCAAAATATTTTGATGCGGCTCAAAGTTATTACAATCAAGGGCAATATTCATCAGCAATAGTGGAATACAGAAAAGCTCTCAGAATCAATTATCTTGATAATTCAGCAAGAATCGGACTCATAAATTCATATCTATCGAGAGCAACATATTATGCTAATCAAGAAAAGCGATACGAAAATGCAGCAAATGATTTTAGAAGTGCAATTTTTTATTTAAAAATGTTTCCGCAAAAAGAACAAGCTATTCAAAACTCATCCGCAATAGTAGCATCGGCTAATGAAAATTTGAATCAATGTCTTACAGTTACAGGGTTTGACAGAACGGCATCTTCAAGATACAAAAAAGCGGAAGAATTGAGAGCGTTAGGAAATCTTTCAGCAGCTTCATACGAATTTTCAAAAGCGGCAGAAAACAGTAAATTAGCAGCAGATTCATACACTCAAATAGCCGAACTTATGAAGGTTTTGGGAAATGAACCACGTTCTGCCGAATATTTTAAACTTGCACTTGATTTAAACCCGAATGACGGGCTTTTAAGAATGAAATATGCCAGAACACTTGATAAAATCGGGCAATACGAAGATGCGCTGCCTCAATACAATGCAGCACTCGCAAACAGCAAAGGTGATATGGAGGTTCTTTATTCATTAGAAAGAATTTATCTTAAAAAACTTGCACAAACACCTTCTGATGCCGAATTAAATGCCAATATAGGTGCAATAAAGCAAGCACAAGGTGATTTTGATTCAGCATTGGCGTATTATTCAAAAGCCGAACAATTAAATCCTGAAAATATTACAACTCGTTTAAATGTCGGCACACTTTATCAACAAAAAAAGGATTATCAAAAAGCAATTAAATCTTATGATTCAGTTATAACGCTTTATCCTGATAATGTTCAGGCAAATTTGTATAAGGCAAAAGCTTTAAACGAAATGGGCGATAGTCAAAACGCACTGGCTTTGTATAAAAAAGTTCTTTCATTAGATCCCGCAAATCAGGTTGCAAAAACAGAAATAATTGATGTTATGCAAAAAGCTATGTCGTCTGATGAATTTATTTCATATTTAGAAAAAAATGCAAGCGGAAACAGCAGTATGCAAAACCTTTTGTATGAATATACTTATAAATTACATAAAGAAAATAAGTTGGCTGATGCAATTAAAGGATACAGGGCATACATAAACATAAATCAAACAAATCCGGATGTTTATGTTAATTTGGCAATTTGTTATGCGGCAATAAATGATTACACAAGTGCAAAAAACATATTAAATACGGCAAAAAACAAATTCCCTTCCAATAATCTGATTGCTAAAACACTAAAAGAAGTTGAAGATGATTATTCATCGCAAGTTATTTCAAATGCAGCATCAAGTTACGAAAACAAAGATTACAAGCAGGCTTTGAACATGTATTTGTCAATTACCCCTGCAACGGAAGAATCCCTTATAGGTGTAGCTGCGTCATATCAGAGTATGGAAAATTATGAAAAAGCAATTGAATATTATAAAAAAGCATTTTTAATTAATCCTAAAAATGCACAAATACCTTATTATATAGGATATTTGTATTCAGAAAAGCAAAATTGGATTGAAGCAGAAAAATATTTAAGGCAATCGATTGCAATCAATCCAAATTCGGAAGCAAAAAATCTTATATCCTATGTTGAACAAAATATTTCAACATCATCTTTAAATGACGGCATTAAGTTGTTTGAAAGTGGCAATTATGAAAATGCACTGACAAAATTTAATGAAATTCTTAAAAAAGAAACAAATAACGGCTTTGCATATTATTACAGAGCAATGATTTATGACGAACAAAAGAAACCGCAACTTGCCATTAAAGATTATCTTAATGTTTTAAAATATTCAAAAGATATTCCTATTGCCAATTACATGCTGGCAACCGATTATGACGGATTGGAAAATTATAACGAGGCATACAAGTATTACAATCTTTTTATATCAAATTATTCAACTGATGATGAATATTTAAAATACGCAAAAACAAGAGCAGAAGAACTTAAACCTTTTGTTACGGGGAGTTAGAAATGCAATTTGTAAAAACTCTTTTGGCAAGCAGGGTGTCATTAGCCCCCATGGCAGGAATAACCGATTATATTTTGCGTTCATTAGTTCGCTCTTATTCGCCAAATTGCCTTTTAACAACGGAAATGATTAGCTCCGAGGCGTTAACGCAAGTTAAAGATGTTGCAATAACGGCAAGAAATGATAATCATTCACCGATTTCATATCAACTTAGCGGTCATAAACCCAAAATGATGGCTGATTGTGCAGAATATTTGCAAAAGTATGCGGATATGATTGATATAAATATGGGTTGTCCTGTTAATAAAGTAGTTAAAGGAACAGACGGTGCCGCATTAATGCGCAATCCTGATTTGGCATCCGAAATAGTAAAAACAATTAAATCTCAAATAAAAATTCCTTTGAGCGTTAAATTCAGGCTTGGATATACAGCAGACGAAATGAATTACGTTGAATTCGGTCAAAAAATGCAAGAAGCAGGTGCTGATTTTATTACAATTCATGCCAGAACTCGCTCGCAAATGTACAGCGGAAAAGCTTATTGGAAGAAAATTTCAATTTTAAAGAGAAATGTTGATATCCCGGTTTTTGCAAATGGTGATATTAATTCGCCTGAAACTGCCGAAAAATGTTTGATTGAATCAGAGGCTGACGGAGTTGCAATAGGACGAGGAATTTTAGGTGATCCTTCTTTAATATATAGAATCGAAAAATATATAAATAAAGGTGAATTGGTTAAACCTCCTTCGCTTGAAGAAAAAATTGAAACTGCAAAAGAACATTTATTAAAAGAGATTGAATTTCGAGGAGAAGAAGTCGGAGTAAAATTCACAAGAAAATTTTATCCGTATTATATAAACGGTTTTAAAGGTGCATCAAAATATCGTGGAGAATTGGTGACAGCAGACAATCCGCAAAAAGTTTTTAAATTGCTGGACAAAATTTTGTTTGAAACTACAAAAAAAATATGTTAAACTTAACGAAAATAAAATATGGAGATTTTTATGAAAAGAAAAGGTTTTACATTAGCGGAATTGCTTGTTTCGATAGCTATAATAGGAATTATAGTAGCAATTGCCGTGCCGGCAATAACCAATGCAACTCCTGATAAATACAAAACAAAAGTTATACAAAGTTATCAAGAACTTAGCAAAGTGACAGAAGTCCTTTTGGCAAACAGTTCTATATATTACAGAAAAAACACTGAAACAGCGACAGCGAACGATTTCAATGATAACGGAACTTTTAAAACATCCACCCAATATGGTTGTTTAGGTTTGAATTGTACAGAGATGCCGTTGTTAAATGAGTATATGAGCAAGGATTATACAGGAATTTGTAAATATCCGAATTTAGTTCAGTCGCTTCTCCAAGACAAAGAAGGAACAAAATGTACGGAATCAACAAAAAAATCAACTTTTACAAGTGTTGGAAACTGTGAATGGGAGATTTCGGCAAAAGGAAGCCAGCCGAATAGCGGGTACACAGTTAGGATAGATTTAAATCAATCTGATGACAGTACAAATTGTGTATATAATAATGCAACTTGTAAAGATCCGGACAGATTTATGTTTGAAGTTAATCAGTATGGTGACATAACAGCAAGCGATGACGATGCATTAACTATAATATATCTTAAAAATATGACAAGCGTTGATAAGAAAAAAGACTACGATGACCTTGTTCAAGGTAACTGATAATCTTTTAATTTTATATAATTTAACAAATCGTAACAAATTGTGGTAATCTTTTGTTTTATTGATTACAATATTAACAGGATGTAGAGTAGTTATATTTGGGAGATTATTTGATGAATTCAAGTCAGCAAAAAATGCTTTTACCTGATGATGTAAAAAAGCTTTTAAATGTAGATAACAGAGAAATCGTGGAACTTTGCAAAAAGACTTCCGTCAATCCGAGAAGAAATAGTGACGGAAAAATATATTTTTCTATAGAAGAAGTTAAAAAACTTAAAAATGCAAAATCATCTGTTATCAACAAAATGACAGATAAAAAGGCTCTTTCTGTGATTTCAAAACCGAATTCACAAGCTGTGGTAAACAACCTTTTGGATACATTAAACCAAATGGAGTCAAATATTATAACATCAACCACAAAACTTATTGATGAAAAGCTTGAAGGCATGGATGATGTTGTTTTAGAGCTTGTTCGTTGCAAAACCGAAAATGAAAATCTTAAAAATAAGGTCAACGAATTAAACAAAGAAAACTTTAAATTAAAAAATATTCTTAATAGTTTTAAACCTTTAGTTGCAGGGTTTTATATTAAAAAAGAAGAAGAAAATAATATATTGTTATAGGGAATTAAATGACAGCAGATCATTTAAAGGAGTTAATTATGCCTGTAAAAGAGGACGAAAAGATAGCTGTATCTGATGAAAGACAAAAAGCACTTAAGCTGGCAATTGATAAAATAGAAAAAGATTTCGGTAAGGGTTCTATAATGAAACTTGGTGACAAACCTTCGGTTAGTGTAGAAACCATACCTACAGGTGCGTTGGCACTTGATATAGCGCTTGGCGTAGGCGGAATACCAAGAGGAAGAATTGTAGAAGTATACGGCCCCGAATCATCCGGTAAAACGACGCTTGCTCAGCATATTGTTGCAGAATGTCAAAAAAAAGGCGGTATCGCAGCATTTGTTGATGCTGAACATGCACTCGATCCTGAATATGCAAGAAATTTGGGTGTAAATATTGATGAATTATTAATTTCACAACCTGATACGGGAGAACAGGCTCTTGATATTACTGAAGAACTCGTTCGTTCAGGTGCAGTTGATATAATAGTTGTCGATTCAGTTGCAGCACTTGTTCCAAAAGCTGAAATTGAAGGCACAATGGAAGATCAACAAATGGGTTTACAAGCTCGCTTGATGTCAAAAGCTTTAAGAAAATTGACGGGTATTATTGGCAAAACCAATACAACAGTTATTTTTATTAATCAATTAAGACAAAAAATAGGTGTTATGTACGGAAATCCTGAAACAACAACGGGCGGTAATGCTTTAAAATACTATGCGTCTGTTCGTATGGAAATAAAGAGAGTAGAAGGCTTAAAAGGTGATGGTGAAGATATCGGAAACCATGTTCGTGTAAGAATTCTGAAAAATAAAGTGGCCCCGCCTTTCAGAACTGCGGAATTTGATATTATCTTTGGAAAAGGTATTTGCAAAATCGGTAACATTCTTGATGTTGCGGTAAACTTGGATATAGTTAAAAAATCTGGTTCTTGGTTTAGTTATAATGAGGAAAAACTCGGTCAAGGCAGAGACAAGGCAAAAGAATACTTGGGAGAACACCCTGATATATTGGCAGAAGTGGAAAAACTTGTAAGGGAAAAGCTCGCAGAAGGTTAAAATGTTTTTTAAAAATAATAAAACTTATATGGAAGTGGAAATTGTTGAACAAACAAAAATTATTCCGTATATTTTGATGAAATATATTAATCCTCAAACCGGCGAAATTAAAATTGATATACCGCAAGAAATAAAAAAAATAGTTTTGGTAGCCAGCGGTTCTTCTTATCATTGTGCAAGATTTGCTGTTGATTTAGTTGAGAAAATTTCAAAAATTGAATCAAGAGCAATTTACTCGAGTGAGTTTTTGCTCAAAAGCATTATTCCCAACGATGAAAACACATTATATATATTTATAACTCAATCAGGAGAAACATCAGATACAATTAAAGCGGCTGAAAGAGTAAAAAAAGAAACAAACCTTCCTATTTTGTGTATTACAAACAAAGAAGAGTCAACAATCTGGAATATGTGTGATTACAAAATCGCCTGCTTTGCCGGAGAAGAACATGGTATTGCGGCTACAAAATCTTTTACTTCACAGATGCTTTGTTTAATACTGCTTTCGCTTAAATTAATCGAAAACTCAGGACAGAAAGAAGTTACCAAACAATATAAAGATTCATTATTCCATATACCTGCAATAATGGAAAAAGCTATTGCAAAAAGAAAAGATATCAAAAGTTTTGCTAAACATTTGGCTAAGCAAGATATTGTCGTAATTACAGCAGATGGGATTTCATACTCTCTTGCGAAAGAAGGTGCTTTAAAAATAAAAGAAACTTCTTATAAAAATATTAGTGCAGCTATTTTGGGTGAATTTATGCACGGTCATGTTGCTGTTTTAAACAACAAAAAATCAACCGTTATATTTATATCTGTTGATAAAATTTCAGAACGCTCAGTCAATAATTTAAACAAAATAAAAACCGATTACAATCCTTATTTGACTGTAATCGGAGTAAATAATAATTCCGTAAACACGAATTTTCAGATAAATGTCGAATGTGAAAATGTCATTCAACAGTTATTTGCAAATGTTATTATTCTTCAACTGCTTGCTTTGGAAACAGCTTTGAAACTGAAACGAAATGTTGATAATCCAAAAGGTTTACACAAAGTCGTTACGGATTCTGCTATTTAATCTTGATTAACAGCTCTTGAAGAATTTTTGTATCTCGCAACTCTTGCATTAATTGCATAACAAGTGCTACATAATTTTTGCGAAAGTGCAAACATATTCCGTTGCACCGAAGCGACATCATTCATTGTTTCAAGCATTTTTTCAGGGTTAATCATTGATTCGATTGCTTCATGATTATCCACCTTTTCATCAGCGTACTTTTTTACTAATAGCTTGTCAATATAATCTCTTGCACCGACTGCCATAAGATTTCTCCCTATTAAAATATTTTCCCTATACTATATATAAGTATTTTTTTTCTTGAAAATTGCGTTATTGTTAAGAGTTGTAACATGTTATAAAATTCATTATAATAATATTGTGTTATATCAGGAGTTTTGTTGTGACAAAAAAATTTATACTTAATGCTGACGGTGTAGGAATGTCGAAAGCTGTAAATCGTGGCGTTTTGGAAGCTTATGAGGCAGGATTTTTAAAAAGCATAAGCCTTACAGCAAATGGTAAATATTTTGATGAAGCTGTTAAAACTATTCTGCCAAAATGTTCAGATTTGGGAGTCGGCATACATTTGAATATTACATCCGGAAAATCACTTTGTACTGATTTAACCACTCTGACTGATTCAGAATCTGATTTTAATAATACTTATTTAAAACTTTTGTTTAATGCTTACAATCCTAAAAACAAAGATTTTTTTCCGCAGCTGGAAAGAGAATTCAGACGGCAAATCGAAACTGTTATGTCAAAAACAAAAGTAGATCATATTGACTCAAATATGCATATACATGCAATTCCTGCGATTTTTGATTTGGTATGTAAATTAGCAAAAGAGTATCAAATAAACCAAGTAAGAACGCATTTTGAAAGAATATATTTTATTCCTGAAATATACAAAAATATGAATTTTGTATTTTATAAAAATTTTTTAAAGAAGCTATTTTTGAATTTTTGTTCTGTTATTAATGAAAACACCATACATAAGCACGAACTTAAAACAAATGATTATATTTTAGGAATAGCTTACAATGGAAGAATGGAATCTCTTGCCATTTCATACGGAATTAAAGGTTTAAAATACGATAATATAACAGTAGAAGCTTTTATTCATCCTTGCAGATATGAAGAAGGCACGATTGACAATTATTTTGATGAATATATGATTGCACGAAATAAAAAATTGGCTGATATAATAAAGCGTTTGGGATATGATATAACTAATTACACAGAAAAAAACGAGAATACACCTTAAAAATGAAAAGAAATATCTGTATTTTATTTATTATTACAATGTTTTTATTATCAGCGATTTTTCTTGTTCCGCATGAAAGCATTTACAAAGTAAAAGAAGTAGTTTCTCCTATTCATGTAATTTTAAATAATGGTGAAATTCATTTTTCAGAATTAAATTGTTTTGATAGCAAATATAGCTCTAAAAATAAAATTCTTGCAAAAAAACTGAATATAACTGAGGAAGAAGCTTTTATTTTAGGAAATTTGGGGAAGTATTGGTCATCAAATTTGTTAAAAGGAAGATTTGTATATAACAAAAACAATTCAGATTTGGTTTATTTAAAATACAGTTATAAAGAAAAATTCAAATACTCAGGATTTTGCTTACAGAACGACAAACCGTTTTATAAAGATGGTTTTGAAAATCAATTAGAAGAAATCAGAAAAACAGAATATAAAGTTTTAGAGCTTGATACAGGAAAGATTTATGATACAAATGACCCGAAAGTCAAATATTTAGACAATTTTATTGTGGCTAAGAAAATACATCTTCCGAGAAAAAATAAGAATAAAAATAAATATTTTGAAATTCCCGAACAAAATTACAACACAATTTTTAATACGGGCGATATTAAAATATACTTGACCGATTTAACCTCCAAAATTAAGCCTGACAGAAGTTGCTCAACTTCTATATGTCAAGAATTACTTAATAACATAAATTTCGCACAAAAAACAATAGATATGGCGATATACGGTTACTCAAGTACACCGAAAATTGAAGAAGCGTTAAATCTTGCAAAAAAACGTGGGGTAAAAATTCGTTTGGTGTACGATTCCGACAAAAATGGCGGTAATATTTATCCTGACACAAAGTTAATTACAACGATTATTCCTGATAATAAAAGCGATATATCATCTGATGAAGTAATGAATATTATGCATAATAAGTTTTATATTTTTGATAAAAAAATTCTTATAACAGGTTCTGCTAACCTTTCGCACACAGATATGTCAGGATTTAATTCAAACTGCATGGCGGTTATAAATTCTTCTGAGATTGCAAAAGTTTATACGGAAGAATTTGAAAAAATGTATAACGGTAATTTTCATAATTCAAAAACGCAGACTTTAAATAAAAAATTTAATATTTCAGGAACAGAAATTGATGTATATTTTTCACCGCAAGATAAAGCAATAACCAATGCGGTTTTACCGGCAATAAACAGCGCAAAAACATATATTTATATACCGACTTTTCTGATAACGGATAAAAAAGTAACCGACGCTTTAATCAAAGCGAAATCAAGGGGCGTTGATGTAAAAGTCATTATTGACGCACTCAATGCCTCGGTTCAGCATACAAAACATAAAGAACTACGTTTTGGCAAAGTTTTAGTAAAAACAGAAAATTATGCAGGGAAAATGCATTCTAAATCAATGATTATAGATGATTTGTATACAATAATCGGCTCAATGAATTTTTCATATAGCGGTGAAAATAAAAATGACGAAAACATTATTGTTGTAAAAAACAAAGAAATTGCAACATCATATAAAAGTTTTTTCCTATACCAGTGGAACAGAATTGATGATAAATGGTTAAAATACAATGCTCGTGCAGAAGGTATTGATTCAATCGGCTCATGCACCGATGGAATTGATAACAATTATGACGGACTCACTGACGCCAATGACTTGGGATGCATAAAAAGATAACAATTTACACAGCGAAGCGAAAGTGGACAATATCCCCGTCTTGAACTATATAATCTTTTCCTTCCAGTCTTGTTACACCTTTATCCTTACAGGCAGTATATGATTTACATTCATAAAAATCTTTATAGCTTGTAACTTCTGCTCTGATAAAACCTTTTTCAAAATCCGTATGAATTACTCCGGCCGCCTGAGGTGCTTTTGTACCTTCCGAACATGTCCATGCGCGAGTTTCTTTTTCACCTGCCGTAATAAAAGTTATTAAATTTAAAAGTTTATAAACCGTTTTAATCATTTTATCTATACCGCTATCCTGAACACCAAGTTCCGCAAGATATTCTTTTGCACCTTCTTCTCCGAGTTCAACAAGCTCTTCTTCAATTCTTGCGCAAATTACAACGGTTTTTGCACCGTGAGAATTGGCATATTCTTCAACAATTTTTGTGTAATTATTTCCTTCTTTCAAATCGAATTCCGAAACATTGGCACAATATATTACAGGTTTTACGGACATCAGATTAAGCGGTTTAATTACGGCAATCTCATCTTCATTAAAATGGTCATTAAGATTAATAAATGAACCTTCACTTAACAGTTCCGTTAATTTATTCAAAGCACCTTCTTCAAGCTTAGCCTCTTTATCTCCGCCTTTTGCCTGTTTTGTAATTCTTGCGATACGACGTTCTATTGAAGCTAAATCAGCAAGTGCAAGTTCTGTATTAATTGTTTCTATATCAGATATCGGGTCGACTTTTCCCTCTACATGGATTGTATTTTCATCATCAAAACATCTGACAACTTGAATTATTGCATCAACTTCTCTGATATTATGCAAAAATTGATTGCCAAGACCTTCACCTTTGCTTGCACCTTTTACCAAACCTGCTATATCAACAAATTCAATAACTGTAGGAATTATTTCTTTGGACTTGCATAAATCCGCAAGCACTTTTAGTCTTTCATCAGGGACAGTAACCACTCCGACATTCGGTTCTATCGTGCAAAACGGATAATTGGCACTTTGAGCATTTTTTGTTGCCGTAAGTGCATTAAATAAAGTTGATTTTCCTACATTAGGTAGCCCTACAATTCCTGCTCTTAACATTTTATACCTTTCTTTTTCAATTTTTTATAACATAATGTTATCACAAAAAAGCAGGTATCGAATTGCATATATTATTTCTTTATTTGAATTTGAAGAAAAATACAATTTTTGCAAAAATTTGACTTTTTTTATTTTTAATACATAGCTAAAAATTTAGGAATACGGTTAGAATCCGCCGGGATACAGTTTGTTAACTTTTGTAACAGACTTTTTCTTCTGTGAAATTACGGTAATTTTAAAAACTTTATATATATGTAAGACGTAAACAAAAAGAATTTAAGAGAGGCTAATCAATGGCAACACTAGCGGTATATGATATTAATGCATTAGCAACGCAAATATCAAGAGAGTTTTTTATTGAAGAAAATCGAGAAATCGATAAATCCTATGTGCTTGAAGATGAAATGAATCTTTTCGCAATTGATTTAAAGTCAAGAGTAACATTTATTTCAAGACGTAAAAAATCGCGTTCAAGAAACCATAACAACGTAAAGTTGAATAATTAATTATGTGAAATCGTCAAATAGTTGAGTTAATGACTGTATGCTTAAAAAAGAAATAAGAGCGACATTCATTAAGCGACATAACGAAGTTTTTACTATCTTACTTACTATTCATTTATTTTAATTTCCCCAAACTTATTTCTTAGTGCCTTATTCTACATGAATAAGGTTTTTTCTTGTGTCATATAAAGAGTACATTTAATTTCAATTTTGCTGTTCTTACACTACACTTGACATTTAATTTTGTTGTATATATAATGAGAACCTAATCGCAGACAGTTAGTATCCGTTAGGATTTAAACAGAAAACGGCTAACCGAGGTTGGAAACAAAAGCAAATTTTATTTTGCAGTTGTTCAACAATATAAATAGCAGTATTTATGTGGATTTTGCGATTAGAAAAGCAAAATCTTTTTTGTTGGTAGGTATTAAGCCGGCCGGAAAGACGATTAAAAAAGCAAAATCTTTTTTGTTAGTTGTGAACAGAAAAATATGAAAATAAGGTCGAAATTTTCGTAAACAGATAAAAAAGGAGCAAAAAATGTCAACAAAAGCTTTTAAAGAAAATAAAATTTCTGAAATCAAAGAAAAAATTGATAAAGCACAAGTTGCAATTGTTACCGAATACAAGGGTTATACGGTAGAAGAAATCACTAATTTGAGAAGGTCGCTTCAAAAAGAAGATGGTGATTATATGGTTACAAAAAACACTCTTGCTAAAATTGCCATAAAGGGTACGCCTTATGAAATCTTAGCAGATAGTTTAAAAGGACCTATTGCAATAGCATTTGGATTTGGTGATCAAGTTGCACCTGCCAAAGCTTTGTCAAAATTCATCAAGGATACCAAAAAAGGTGAAATTCTTGCAGCGGCTTTGGATGGGAAGTTGATGTCAGCAGAAGAAGCTAAAGCACTGGCGACACTTCCTTCAAAGGCAGAAATATATGCAAAAATGCTTGGATGTGTCAATTCACCTGCAACAGGTATTGTTGGTGGTATCAATGGCGTTATGTCAGCACTTGTTAGAGCTGTTGCCGCTGTTAGAGATCAAAAGGCATAAGTTGGTAAATTTATGTCACTTGTAATATATGTTACAAGTTAAAATTACCCAAAATGAGATTAAAACAAAACAAAAAATAAAAGGAGAAAAATCATGAGTGTAGAATCAATTTTAGAATCAATTGAAAAATTAACATTGTTAGAAGCAGCTGAATTAGTTAAAGCTATGGAAGAAAAATTTGGCGTATCTGCAGCTGCACCTGTAGCTGTTGCTGCTGCTCCCGTAGCTGCTGCTGCACCTGCAGAAGAAGAAGCTTCTGAAGTTAACGTAATTTTAGCATCAGTACCTGCTGATAAGAAAATTGCTGTTCTTAAAGAAGTTCGTGCTATTACCGGTTTAGGCTTAAAAGAAGCTAAGGATTTAGTTGATGGCGCACCTAAGGCTGTTAAAGAACAAGTTAAGAAAGAAGACGCTGAAGCTATCAAGAAACAACTTGAAGAAGCCGGCGCTACAGTTGAAATCAAGTAGTTTGACTTATTTGAAAACAAAAAAATGATTTCTGTTAAATGCAGAAATCATTTTTTTATAATAAACTCTATTTGGCTAATATTAAAAATATAGTATTTGTGTTATATTCAAAATATACAAATAGGGGATAGCTAATGACAAGGATTTATGTAACAAGACCGTTATTACCGGATATAAAGGATTATGAGAGAGAGATTGAGGATGTTTTTGAGTCGCAATGGCTTACGAACATGGGTAAAAAACATAATGAATTGGAAGAAAGAATCAAGAATGAATTAAAGGTTAAAAATTGCTCATTGTTTAACAATGGTACTATTGCATTATTAACAGCATTGAAGGCGCTTGATTTACCGTATGGAAGTGAAGTTATTACAACTCCGTTTACTTTTGCGGCAACTCCTCATTGCATTGTTTTGAATAATTGCAAGCCTGTTTTTTGCGATATAGAACCAAATACAATGACGATTGATGCTGATAAAATTGAAGCGTTGATTACTCCAAATACATCTGCGATTTTAGGTGTTCATGTTTACGGTTTTCCTTGTGATGTAGAAAAAATTGATAGAATAGCTAAAAAACACAATTTAAAAGTAATTTATGATGCGGCTCATGCTTTTTCAACAGAAATTTATGGAACTGGAATTGGGAATTTTGGTGATATAACAATGTTTTCTTTCCATGCAACAAAGCTGTTCAATACTATTGAAGGCGGATGTTTAACATATAATGATGAGAATTTAGTCAGAAAGATATACAATTTACGCAACTTTGGAATAAGAGGCGAAAATGTTGTTGAAGAAGTCGGAATAAACGGTAAAATGAATGAATTTCAAGCTTCAATGGGGTTATTAAACTTAAAGATTTACCGCCAAGAACAAGAAAAAAGGGCAAAAGTAAAAGCGTTTTATGATGAAAAGTTGTCTACGGTTAAAGGAATTAGAATTCCTAAAATGCCAAATAATACAACAAATTCTTATCAATACTATCCGATAGTTATAGAAGACGATTATCCGATTTCAAGAAATGAATTGTATGACAAATTTAAGGAAAAAGATATTTTGACAAGAAAATATTTCTATCCGGCATGTAATGACTATGAATGTTACAAAAACGATTTGTCGGTAAAACTTGCGGATTTATCTGTTGTAAATGATTTGAAAAACAAGGTTCTTTGTTTGCCTTATTATGGAGCTTTGACAACGGTTGAATTGAATAAAATTTGCGAGGTGATATGAAATTCAAATGTTAAAATAAAAAAGAAAATTGTTATGAGCATATAATCTCATTGGGTTATAACTGTGAAGTAGCATATAAACTATATAAATATTATCATTATGAAGAAAGCAGTTTGTTCAATTGGGCATATAGTAAGGGTATTGAATCAATAATCTCATTGCTTAGGAATCCTGAATTAATATATAACGGTGATTTTACATTACGAAACGACGATATGTGGGAATTAAATAATCCTGAAATAGCTTTTCATGGCAAAATTTTTAAATATGATGAAATTACAATTAATCAAGACAAAAAGGATTTAACAGAACGAGTTAAATATTTAACGGATAAGGTTTTTAAAATACTCAGAGATGACAGTAAAAAATTATATATTTATAAAATTCATAAAGAAGAAGCTGATGAAAATATTTTAGAAAAGATTTATACTCTTGAAAAAACATTAACAGAGGCCGGTGGCAAGAATTTCAGATTGATGATTGTATCAGAAATTTCAGATCAAGAATATTTTATTAAAAGTGATAAATATATTTACCGAACAGTTAAAGAATATCCGAAGGACAATGATGTATTAAATAATAAATATAAGAAAAACGGCTTTTTTGAAATCTTTGATGAAATATGGATTAAGAAACCACTATTTTATTTCAAAAAGAAGAAATATAAATTTGACAAAAAACAGCAAACCATAAAAATCACTGATAAAAAATATGATTTAATATTTTCTATCGGACAAGCTTGTTCATGTTCTATGTTATTGAGAAAACTGGGACTTCAATTCAGTTCTTATCCTTTTGACTGGGTTTATGGTTCTACATTAATCGGACGGTGCGAAATAATTAATGATGATTTTAAAAATTACATTAATAAAGAGGATTTGATTAATACAGGAAAAAATAATGGTGTTCTTAAACATCCGTGTCAAATATATGAAAATTCAAAAAACAAAATTGGCTTCAATCATGATTTTGAGGTAAATGTTCCGTTTGATATTGAATATGAGAAAGTAAAAGCTAAATACGAAAGAAGAAGCACCAGATTACTATCAAGGATAAATGAAAGCGAAAATGTATTGGTTGTATATCTTCAAGTACCAAATTGCACAGATATTATTTCAGATGAAGATTTAATTACTGCACAAGAGATATTAGCAAATAAATTCAGTGCCACGAATATTGATTTGTTGTATGTAAATGCTTGCAAAAAATATGGTTTAAGAAAAGAAAATGTAAATAATAATATTATCAAAGTATCATTTGATTATGATGCGTATAATAAAGAAGTTCCTTATGCAGTAAATGTTAAAGAACTAAAGAAACAATTAAAAAGTTTAAAAATCACAAATAAATATAAAAATATATTTGATTTAAGAAATTGGAAATTTCTCAAAAATATATTTAAAAGGATTAAATTATGAAAATTAAATTTATATGGAAGAGAAACAAAATATAATTAATGTTAAGGAAATAATAGACATAATAAGGCAAAAATATAGCATAAAGAGAGTGTCTAAAAATAATGTAATTGATATTGCTAAATGTAATAAAAAACGTATTAAATTGGATATAGTTGGTGAAAATAATACAATATCAATTCCAACCGAGTTAAAAAATAATGCAAAAATTCACATAAGAATTTTTGGTGATGATAATAAGATTATAATAAAAGAGGGTTTTACTTTAAGTAACAAAATTTCGATTTTAATTGGTCAAAATCATAAGAATTTTGGCAAAGTCACAAATTCTGAATTTATAATAGATGAAAATACCAGTATAGAATCAATGAATTACATAACATTTAACAGTAATACTTATTGTCATATCGGAAAGAATTGTATGTTTTCATTTTACATTAAATTGTATAACACCGATGGACATCCTATTTTTGATAAAGATACAGGTAAATTAGTTAATAAAGTTAAAGGAATTGAAATTGGTGATCATTGTTGGATTGGTTATGGGGCAACAATTCTTAAAAATTCAATAGTTCCGCCTAATTCAATAATAGGCTGGAATGCTGTGTTTTCGGGGGGCTAAAAGCCTTTCACGCTGTGCTTTTGCCGGAAACCCCGCAAGAGTGGTTAAAGAAAATGTTACATGGGATAGCAATGGCTCAAACTGCGGATATATAGAAAATGTTTTAGATGAGGATGAATAATGATGACATTATCAGGAAGTATAAGAAAATTTGGTTTATTGAACAAGTTAATGAAATTCCTGTATTAAAATCAGCGAAAAGGAAAATATATTTTTCAAAATTGGAAAGGTAAAACTAAATGAAAAAGTTAGCAATAATAGGTGCATCTTGGGGACAAAAAAGGTTGTGTGAAAAAGCCAGAGAGATGGGGCTTTACACAATAGGCTTTGCTTGGGAAGACGGTGCTGTTTGTAAAGACTTGTTTTCTAAGTTTTATCCTATTTCCATTATGGAAAAAGATAAGATTATAGAAATCTGTAAAAAGGAAAAGGTTGATGGTGTGGTTTCGACTGCATCTGAAATCACTACGGACGTAGCATGTTATATTGCAAAAAAATTGGGACTCAAAGGTAATAATTATGAAAATCTTATAAAATTTCGAAACAAATATGAAACAAGACGGGTGACAAATTCAATATCAGGTCTAACATCGATTAAAACATTATTAGTAAACGACGTTGAGGACATATCTTTTTATCCATGTATTATAAAACCTTGCAGAGGCAGTGGTAAAAGTGGCGTTTTTTATGCAGAATCAAAAGAAAAAGCTAAAGAAGCTTTAAACTATGCAAAAGAAGTCGGAACCGATGTTGTCGTAGAAGAATTTGTTGGAGGTAAAGAGATTTCGGTAGAAAGTATTTCTTATAATGGGCGTCATAAAGCTGTTGTAATTATTGACAGGACAAAAGCAGAAACTCCTCACTTTGTCGATACAGAATTTTCTATACCAACGACCCTATCAAATGATATGAAAAATAGAATATTTAAGCTTGTTCCTAAAATACTTGATGCTATCAAATTTAAAAATGGACCTTCGCATTTTGATATGAAAATTTGCGGAGATAAAATCTATTTAATTGAAGCAAACCTTAGGGGAATTGGAGGAATAAGTTCAAGTCTATTAATTCAAAACGGAATTGATTTTGATTATACAAAAGCAATTATAGATGTAGCATTGGATGATTTTGAATTCCCGAGCAATATCAGAGATATAAAGCATGTGAATTCAATACTTTTATGCAAACAAAGTGAAAAAGAATACAATGCAATCAAACGAAATAGAAAAATCATTGCTGAGAATGTTTATCGTAACGAAACAATTTATGCAAAAAAAATGTCAGATATGAATGCATCTTTGGTATACGAGGTAGATTAATGAAAAAAGTATTATTGTTAGGTGGTGCTTATTCGCAAATACCTTCAATAAAAAAAGCAAAAGAACTGGGATATTATACAATTACTTGTGATTATCTTCCTGATAATCCCGGACATAAATATGCTGATGAATATTATAATGTAAGTACAACTGATAAAGAAGCTGTATTAGAGCTTGCGCAAAAATTAAAAATAGACGGTATTGTTGCTTATGCATCAGATCCTGCAGCGCCGACCGCTGCTTATGTAGCTGAAAAAATGGGTTTGGCCGGTCATCCTTATAAATCTGTTGAAATCCTATCAAATAAAGATTTATTTAGAAAATTTCTTAAAGAAAACGGTTTTAATACTCTAAGAGCAAATGGTTTTGACAATTTGGAAGAAGCAAAAAAAGATTGGGATAATTTCAAAAAACCTGTAATGGTAAAACCTGTTGACTCTTCGGGTTCAAAAGGCATAACAAAAATAAATGATATTTCGGAATTAGAAAATGCCTTCAATTATGCGTTAACTTTTTCAAGAGCAAAAAGAATTGTAATAGAAGAGTATATTGAAGCAGATAATGGACAAATATTAGGAGAAGGTTTTTCTTATAACGGTTCTTTAGATGTTTGTTTATTTATCAGGCATAAATTTGATTCTAAGGCTGAAAATCCATATACACCTGAAGGAGGAATACTTCCAATAGATTTGTCTGAAAATATACAAGAATCTATAAGAAATGACATTCAAAAAGTATTAAATATTTTGAATATGAAAACCGGAGCATATAATTTTGAAATTAGAATTAATAATGAAAAAATTTATTTAATGGAAATTGCTCCGCGAAATGGTGGAAATATGATTCCGCAATTAATTAAACAAGCAACAGGTTTTGATATGGTTGAGGCAACAATAAAGTCTGCTGTCGGAGATGTAAAAAAAATCGATAAACAAGTTTTTTATCCATCAAATTGTTGTTCGTATTATGTTATTCATTCTAATTCTAATGGTGTATTGAAAAAGATAACAGTTGATATTGATTTTAAAAATAATAATTTAGTAAAATTTTATCAATTTGTAAATGAAGGTGATAATGTAAGTACATTTACTGGTGCACACGGAGCTATTGGCATCATGATACTTAAATTTGAAACAAAAGATGAAATGCTTGAAAAAATGGATAATATGGAAAAATATGTAAAGGTAATTGTTGAATGATAAAAGAAATTGGTGGATATTTTGAATTAGAAATAAATTCTCAATATGGTAACATCCCCGAGAATGTTATTGCTCTTAATACTGCAAGAAATGCCTTAAGGTATATTATAAAAGCATATAATATTAAAGAAATTTATGTTCCATATTATACTTGTCCTGTTGTTTGGGAAATATTAGAAAAAGAGAATTGCAAAATTAATTTTTATCACATAGATGATAATTTTATACCAACAAAAGATTTTCAGCGAGATGATTTTATTTTATATACAAATTATTTTGGAATATGCGCAAAACAAGCTAAAGAACTTTCTGAAAAATATAAAAATCTTATAGTTGATAATGCTCAAGCGTATTTTATGCAAAAACTTGGATTGGCTTCTTTTAATTCAGTGAGAAAATTTTTTGGTGTTCCAGATGGTTCTTTTCTGTTTTGCAATAGAACTTTAAATGAAAATATTGAGCAAGATAATTCACATCAAAGATGTTTACATCTGCTAAAAAGAATTGATGTTAATGCAAGTTTTGGTTATGAAGATTTTAGAAATAATAGCAATCATTTCAAATCTGAACCAATAAAATATATGTCAAATTTGACAAAACATCTAATTAATTCAATAGATGTTAATAAAGCTAAGGAAAAAAGATTGAAAAATTTTAAATATTTGCATAAATATTTATCCAAAGAAAATGAATTAAAGTTTGAATTAGATGTTGATGATGTACCGATGGTTTATCCATATTTAATTAAGAATGAAAAATTGCGTTCAAAGTTAATTAAAAATAAAATATATGTAGCTCAATATTGGTCAGAACTACCAGAAGAATATTATGAAAATTATTTATACAAATATCTTCTACCATTACCTATAGACCATAGATATAATATTGATGATATTAAAAAATTTGTTGAGGTGATTAATGAACAAAGTTAAGAGTCTATTATTTGTACCAGTAACAGAAAAATTTTTATCTAAAGTTGAAAGTATTACTGCAAATGCTATCATCTTTGATTTAGAAGATTCTATTGCTTTAAATAAAAAAGAAGATTCACGCATATTATTAAGAGACTTTTTAGATAACTCAAATATATATAAAAATGCGAAGTGGTTTGTTCGTATAAACAAAGAATATGCAGAAAAAGAACTGCAATTATACAATAACACTAATATAGATGGATATATGTTACCAAAATTTGAAAACTTGCAAAATTTCATTAATCTAAAAAATGCTATGAATAATAAAAAAGTTATAGCATTAATTGAAACCGCACAAGGAATATTAAATATTGACAAAATTGCTAAATCTGATTTAATAACAGCATTTGCATTTGGGGCTGAAGATTACACCGCATCTATGAATATGAAAAATTCTTTTGAATATTTAAGTTATCCTAAAAGTAAACTTATAACTTATGCAAAAGCTAATAAAAAGTTCGTATATGATACACCTTGTTTCAATGTAAAAGATTGCGATTTTATAAAGCAAGATGTTATTAAAAGTGCAGAATTCGGTTTTGATGGGAAAATGGCAATAAACCCAATTCAAATTAATATAATAAATAATATATTTAATGATTATGACCTAGACTATTTAAAATATATCGTTTCTGAATTTGATAAAAGCGAAAATGGAGTATTAGTCATTGGAGACAAAATATATGAAAAGATGCACATAGCAAGATTTAAAAAAATATTAAATAATATATAGGAGATAAATTATGTATTTAAAAGGCAAAAAAGTTTTATTAAGATCTGTTGAAAAAGATGATATTGATATGTTAAGAGATCTAACTAATAGTCCAGATTTTGAGAAAATGATTGTAGGTTATTCTTTTCCTATATCAAAAAAAGATCAGGAACAATGGTATGACAATTATAAAGCGTCAGATAAAACTTTAAGATTTATCATTGAAACAGAAGAAGATGGAGCAATCGGAATGACTGGTTTGCAAAATATAGATTGGAAAAATGGTGTTGCTGATGCTGGAGGAATGCGAGTTGCTAAAACCAATTTAAGATGCAAAGGAATTGCAACAGATGCTTATATGACTTTATTCAAATATGCTTTTGAAGAATTAAGGCTGAATCGTATAAATGGTTCTGCGTTGAGTTATAATGCACCATCTCTACATGTGACTCAAAAAGTTGGTTTTAAGCAAGAAGGTGTTGCAAGACAAGCAGTATATAAAAATGGAGAGTTTGTTGATGTAGTCAAACTTGGGATATTAAAAAGTGATTATTACGAAGCATGTGAAAGATTACAATATTGGGAAGATGAAAAATAAATGAATGATATTATAACTTTTGGTAATGTAAAAATAACAAATTCTACATTTGGACAAGATTGTAGAGCCTATGATGGTTCAGAAATAATGAATTCAAAATTAGGAGATAAAGTATCGATTGGAAATGATACGAATATAATAAATTGTAATATACATAACAATATTGCAATAAATAGAAGGTGTTATGTTAATAACACAGAATTTGGTGATTTTTCATATTGTGGAATAAATTGTGTAATAAATTTTACTAAAATAGGTAAATTTTGTTCAATAGCAAGAAATGTAGATATTGGTGGGTTTAATCACGATTATACGGTAGTTTCCACAATGCCAGAGTTTAGATTTGAACAATTATTTAATAACAATACTAGGACGTCTTCTCGTGTAAAAAATGAATATTGTAACATTGGAAATGATGTTTGGATTGCGGCAGGTGTGCATATTTTGCATAATGTAACAATAGGAGATGGAGCTGTTATTGGCGCTGGTGCCGTTGTTACTAAAGACGTCGAACCATATACAATAATTGCTGGCTTACCTGCAAAACCCATGAAAAAACGTTTTGAACAAAAATATATTGATGATTTATTAGATATTCAATGGTGGAATTGGCCTACTGATACTATAAAACAAAATATTGATTTAATAATTCATACAAAAATGAATGGTGAAACAATCAAAAAATTAAAAGAAATTGCTAGTAATTTAAAAAGGTAAAATTAATGGACAATGAAATAAAAGTTTCAATACATTGTATAACATACAATCACGCAAAATTTATCAGACAAGCGCTTGACGGTTTTGTTATGCAAAAAACTAATTTCAAATTTGAAGTTTTAATCCATGATGATGCTTCAACCGATGGGACAGCAGAAATCATCAAGGAATATGAAAAAAAATATCCTAATATAATCAAACCTATTTACCAAACAGAAAATCAATGGTCTAAGGGAGTCTCCATTAGTAAAATTTTCCAGTGGCCAAGAATTCAGGGAAAATACGTTGCTCTCTGCGAAGGGGATGACTATTGGACTGATCCACACAAACTTCAAAAACAAGTTGATTTTTTAGAGGCTCACCCTGAGTATTCAATTTGTTTTCATCCGGTTCAAGTTATTTGGGAAAATGGTGAACATAAATCTTCTATTTACCCATCAAAAAGCAAAATCAAAAGATGCATGAAAAATCCTTTTGAACAATTATTGAAAGTTAATTATATTCAAACAAACTCCGTTATGTACAGATGGCGAAAAGATATTTGCGAAGTTTTTCCCGATAAAATTATTCCCGGAGATTGGTATATGCACTTGGTGCATGCACAAGTTGGCAAAATTTCATATTTACCTGATGTTATGTCAGTATACAGAAAACATGAAGGCGGTATATGGTTTAATCCCAAGAACAGAGTAATTAAATACGGCAAAAATATGGTCAAATTTTATGATTCTATATACAAAAATATAGCAAATTATTCGCAAGATTATTTGTACAGAGTATATTTACCTAATTTTAAAGAAATTACAGATACATTGTATCAAAATGCCGAATTCTCTACATTGCAAGAAATTTACGAAAATTATAAAGAAATATATGAACTGTCAACCCAAAACGGAAGTGGTAGTAAATTAAAATATAAAAGATTATATAATTTATTTTTAGCACTATCTGTTTGCTTATTGGGATTGTGTATTTTATTATTTTTCAAATAGTTTTTAATTATTACATTCAAATTGAAAGAAATATTATAAATTTTTAATAAGTTTATTAAGGATGAATTCAATAGAGTTTGCGAAAAAATTAAAATTTTTCTCGCAAACTCATGGGAGCAGTTTCAAAACAAGTTGTGTGCTACACCGCACCCTACTTGTTTTTTACACACCTCCGGTCGGGTTTGAAAAGTTTAAAAAACTGTCATTTTTTGACTTTTTCCGCATCTTCAATATGTAACAAATTGTAAAAAATAATTAAAGTTTTAGAAATATTTGCCGATAAATATAATACAGAACGAGTACATCGGAAAGGACGATTAGGATATGTTAAAAAAGATTATTAACCCCACTGGTAATACATTTAGCGGAGTTGAGTTTATATTAAGAGGAGCCAAAAAGCGCAGAGCGATGGCTATATCAAATGCAACAACTATGAACGCTGAAAGCGGAGTTCAAACGAAGTTGCAAGCTGTGAAGTAACCGAAACAGAGATAAGCTTGTTCGGTAAGTAAGATTAGCTGAGAGTACACAAGCGGTTGTTAAAATACAACCGCTTTTATATTAAATAATCTTTTCCATAGGTTATATCAGAGGTTAAGAAACTCGGATGTTAAGAGATTGGACTAAAAAACAGATTTTATGTTCTCTAGCATTCTATAAGTCGGTTTCATTTTAAGATATTATAAATTAATATGAGTATTTTATTTGAAAAAGTTTTAATTTTATGGTAGTATAGTCTGGTGTTGCGGAGACATGGCCGAGTAGGCTGAAGGCGGCACCCTGCTAAGGTGTTATAGGGGGTAACCTCTATCCTGGGTTCGAATCCCAGTGTCTCCGAATTTTAAAAAAGACTTCAATGCAGAAGTCTTTTTTATTGCGATTTTATTACACCTTTCTGTCTAATTGGCTATAAATGTATATTAATACACAATTTGATTATAACAAATATATTTTAACAAATAGTTTGAGAGTTTTCAGCATCAAATTGATTTATAACAATTTTTTAATAATTACTATAATTATGTTTAAGGATGTTTAAGCATGATTTACCTTCACCAAGAATTTTATGCAAAACAAGTTTTGCAAAATTCTATCCTCTCCCAATGGAGAGGATTTAAACAAGTAAGGTGTAAAAATGCACTATACATAACTGACTTCTTAGCCTCTTAGTGGTTCAGCTTCCTAATTTTCTGCCCTCTATCCGCTAGTTTCCGGTTAAGCCGTTTTTCAACTTATTCTTTTTTAATTCCTTCTGTTGCAACTTTCTTTCGCGAATTTTAATCATTGTTTCCATGTCCATTTGGCGAAGTTGTCTTTCATATTCCAGTTTTTTAACTTTTTCATCAAATTTTTCGGCTTCTTTAATTTGTTTATTTTTATCTTTTTCAAGTTCGTGTGCTTGTTTAGCCTCAAATTCAATTTCGGAAATATCTTTAACGGAATCTTCTGCCAAGCGATAACCAATAACCGAAACAGGAACATTTATACCTTCAAAATCTATCGGCTGAACTATATTGCCTCCCACATCAACACTCCAAGTGCCTAAAAACTTTGGTACATCACCCGTATATGCATAAGCACTTAAAATAACTCTGGAATCATCATTCTCATCAAAACCGAGCGGATAAATGTCCCAGCGTTTTTCATCAAAATCTATTCCTTCTTTTTCAGCCCAATAATTTATTATTGCATCTCTGACTTGCGGATACTTCGTGGCTTGTTTTGTTTCAAAATTGTATACCCACAAATCCGTTTTCCAAATACCATCATGCCTGTGACCAACTTTTTCTTTTACTGCAAGCTTTTTATTGTCACTTGAAAAGTCGATTGGAGTAAGCGTTCTGAATATAAATTTTGCATCAATCTCTTTGGCTGTTGAAATTAGAGGCTTTTCTTCTTTTTGTATAATATTTGCTTTCATAACTTTTTCTGTATCTGTTAATGAAGAATCAAGCTTTATCAAAAATAAATCGCATGTTGTACAATCAGTTTCGGCATAATAATAAACCGCAGGATAAACCATCATGGTTTTATCACCCGAGATAATGCCTTGAGCGTTTATTTGTCTGTCAAAATTGAGTTTCCGAGGCAGTGTTAATTCAGGACTTCCAATGGGGTCATTATATTTAACCAATTTAAATTTCTTCTGAGGTACATACACCATGTTTGAATCTTTTGGGATTTGTGCTTCTTCAACTTTAATTTCAGCCTTGGTTTTAGCCCTCGATTTTGCTTCATATTCTTCAACCGTCATATAACCGGATTCAGGCATTTTACTTTTTTCGTATTTTTCGGTTACTTCAATTTTTTCAACTTCATTTTGATATATGCATTCAGCAACGCCTCTGTCACGTTTTTTCATCAAAGGATACTTTATTTGACTAAAATGAACTTTTGCCGCCATTACAGCACCTGCCAAAGCTTCAAACATTATACCAAGCCCTCCTTCATGGCTTTTACGGTAGCTTGTGTTCTTGTTGCCGTGCATAGTTTTTGTAAAATGCTGTGGACATGAGCTTTTGCCGTCGCTCTTGATATAACAAGTTTTTCTGATATCTGCGGATTTGAAAAACCTTCCACCATAAGCTCCAACACATCAAGTTCACGCTCAGTCAATCCGTATACATTTTTTGTTTTATCAATTGAGGAATCAACCACATTATTTGAATAAACGTTCCCTCCCAGATTTGAAAATACAACACGTGCAATTGCAGGATCAATCCAGCCCACACCGTCATTTACCGCTTTAATTGCAGAAACGGTTTGTTCAGGCGTAGCTCCTTTCATAACATAGCCGTCTGCACCTGCCGAAAAAGCACTTAAGATATCTTGTTCGCTGTTTCTTGACGTGAATATAAGAATTTTTACATCCGGCAAAAATTCTTTAATTCTTGCTGTTGCCTCAATACCGTCCATATTTGGCAACCCGATATCCATAAGAATAACATTCGGAGAATATTCACGAGCTTTTTTAATTCCTTCAACTCCGTCCGAAGCCTCTGCAACCATATTTATACCATCAGCTTTTTCAAGCACCATGCTTAATCCCATTCTGTATAATTCATGATCCTCAACAAGCAGAACATTTATCATTTTACACCCTCGCTTTTTGAAAAGATTTTACTACATCCGTAAGAAGAAATGAAAACTCACTTCCTTTGTTTAATGCACTTTCAACCCAAATTTTTCCGCCATGGGATTCTATAATTTGACGGGAAAGATACAAGCCCAAGCCCGTTCCTGAAGAGCGTTTTCTGCTTGTTCCCTGTGAAAATCTCTGAAACATATTCGGTATATCCTCCGCAGGTATTCCGGAGCCGTTATCGGTAACGGAAAAAATCAAGTCGTTATCCTCGTTTTTAACGGTAATTTTCACTTCACCGTTTTCTTGTGTGTAATTTATCGCATTCCCGCAAAGATTACAAATAACACGGCGAATTTCGCTTCTGTCTGCTAAAATCAACATATCTTGATTTTCACAACTTACTGAAAATTTTATTTTTTTGTTTGTTGAAAGAGGTTGAAGTTCATCATAAACTTGTTTTACAAGTTCATATATATTAAACTCTGTTTTGTTTAACACAAGCTTTTCGGCATCATATTTATAGACTTCCAAAAGAGCATTAACCAACCCGAGCAAATCCTCATTGCTCTTTTGCATGGTCGAGAGGATAAGTTTTTGTTTTTCGTCTAACTCACCTAACGCACCATTCAAGAAAAAAGTTAAAGTTTGGATTGCAGCGAGCAAAGGAGTCCTCAAATCATGAGTAAGTGTCGCAATAAAATCATCTCTGAGTCTATCTGCTTTCTTTTGTTCGGTTACATCTCTTATAACACCTACAAATCTTTTGAAATCATCATCAGGATTAATTCTCGCAAAGCTTACTTCAACAGGAACAATATTTCCGCTTAAAGGATTTTTTATATAAAAATCTCTTAAAAATAAATCGTTGTTTTCAGCTCTGTGAAGCTCTTTTGAAATAAAAGTTTTTTTACTGAACAGAAAATCATCTATTGCAGAATTTACAATTTTATTGTTAACAAGCCCAATAAGATTTTCACAAGAAGGATTTACTTGTTCTATTATGCCGTCTTCATTTAAAATAATAATTCCGTCTGCACAATAATTAACAATCCCTGATAATTTTGCATTTGTAATTTTTAAATCTGACGTTCTTTCTTCTACCAAGGCTTCAAGATTATGAGAATATTTTTCAAGTTCTTTTTTAGCAACTTCTAATTCGGAAATTTTTTGACGTAATTCGGATAACAAATAACTCCTTTCGATTCCGTTCTTAATATTTATTATCAAATCACTGTTATCCCAAGGCTTTTCAATATATCTGTACAATCCTATTTCATTAATTGCACGAATAGCATTTTCTTTATCCGCATAGCCCGTTAAAATAATTTTACTTACTTCGGGATAAAGTTTTTTAACTTCACTCAAAAATTCCAATCCGTTCATGTCGGGCATCATAAAGTCAGATATAACTATATCAGGCATGTTATCTTTAAGAAAATCAAGTGCCTCTTTTGGTTTGTTAAAAACATGCACATCAGAAAATCCTTCAACCTTCAGTAATACTGAAATAGCCGAGGTAACTACCTTTTCATCATCAACTACAACTATCTTTCCCTTATCCATACTTTCATATTAAACCAAATAACTTTATTAGACAAATTATTAACAATTATTACCATAGTGTGTTATAATTTAACAAAATGGAGAATGTATGAACAAAAATAATAAAAATTTTGGTTTCACACTTACAGAAGTTTTGATTGCACTTGGTATTATTGGTGTAATATCAGCTATTGTAATACCGACTGCGATAACGGCGATTCAAAACAAACAATTACCTCTGATGCTTGGTAAAAATGTTGCGAGCGTAGAAACCGGCTGTTTAAAAATGATTCAAAGAGCATCGGAATTATCCGCTAACGGAGATTTTTTAGGACATTACAATATACACAAAAATCTTGACGGTAGCACAATAGGTACAAATCCTGAAAATTCAATCAGCGGTAATAATCTTTTTACAGGAACAGGCGCTTTTTTTGACACAAAAACGCTTAGCGATGATGAGATTAGTCAATATATTAGTGCAGTAAAAGCTTTTAGCGGTAACAATGCTTCACCGCCAGTAAGTTCTTTAGTCAATAAAAAAATTGTTGCAAATACTAAAACAGGAGCTTTTTTAGGAGCTTCAACCTTTGGTAAGTCAGAAGAAGCACCTGATCCTATTGTAGGTTATATATATATTGATGTAAACGGTGCAAATTCGCCTAACAGATATGGCAGAGATATTTTCTTATACGGTTTAACAGATGCTTGTAAAATGATTCCTGCTGGAAGTGAAAGAATGCATAATATTAATAATAATATTCCGCTTGAAAGTACAGGTTGTAACGGAAACGAAATTAAAAACGGACTATCATGCACTTCAAGAATTGTTAAAGAAGGTTATAAAATGAGTTATTAATAATAAAAGGAGAATAAAATATGGCATCAAAATTAATTACAAGTATTCAAAGAAGTGATACAGAACAATTACAAATTTCAGTTTCAGAATATAGAGGAAAGAGTTATTTCAATCTCAGAATATTTTACACAACAGATGACGGTGCAACATGGCTTCCAACAAAAAAAGGTGTAACTTTTGCACCTGATCAATTAGATATACTTGCTGATGCAATTGAAGAAGCTAAGAAAGAATTTATGGCAGAAGAGGAATAGACAGGATAAACAAAACCTGTTAATAAGTTCTTATTATGACAATACAAGATGAGTTTATATCAACAGTTTCACATGAAATGAGAACCCCGCTGACAAGTATCAGGGGGTTTTCTCAGACACTTTTGGCTTCTTGGGAAAAGCTTGATGATGAAAATAAAAAAAAGTTTATCAAAATTATTGAGGAACAGTCTAACAGGCTTATAAATCTGGTAGAAAATGTACTTGAAGTATCGAGAGAAAATATCGAAACACTTGTTTTTAAAAAAGCAAATGTAAATTTATTGGTAGAAAAAATTGTTCCTCTGTTTACGGAAAAATATAAAAACCACAAATTTATAACTTGTTATAGTAAAAATTCTTTGTATGCAAGACTTGATGAGGATAAATTTCAGCAAATCGTCACAAATCTTATAGATAATGCCGGTAAATACTCTGGTGAAGGTAAAAATATCACTATCGTAACAGAAGCCGAAGGAAATTTTGTTTCAATAAAAGTAAAAGACGAAGGTATCGGAATAAAAAAAGAAGATTCGGATAAACTTTTTAAGAAATTTAGCCGTATTGAAAACCATTTGACAAGCAAAACTCAGGGCAACGGCTTGGGATTATATATAACAAAACATCTCGTTGAAAAAATGGGCGGACAAATTTCTTTTACAAGCGAAATTGATAAAGGAACAGAGTTTAAAGTTACATTTCCCGTTTATGATACAGAGGAGGCTTTAAAATGCTCTCAAAAGTCCTGATTATAGACAAACGCAAGGAATTGTCAATCAAATATAAAAAATCGCTTGAAGATATGGAAACTTCAACCATAATTGCACAAAACCTTAATGATGCGATTAAAGATATTCAATCAATAGAACCTGATTTAATAATGGTGTCCGACAGTATTGATGAAGATTTAACAAAGTTTTGCGAACACATTCGCTCGCTTACTTATAATACAAGACCGATAATTGTTGCGCTTTCAAAATCTGCTGATATAAACGACAGAATAGCCGTTTTAGAAAGCGGTGCAGATGATTTTTTAAGCGAACCTGTTAATATTGAAGAATTTAAAACCAGAATAAAAGCACATTTAAGACGAGAAATAGAATCAAATCTTGATAATAAAACTTTACTTCCAAATAACAAAATGGTATACAAAAGTCTTAAACGTATTCTTAATTACGATACAAACAGAGCAGTATTAATGATAGGAATAAACTGTCTTGAAGATTATAAAAGCGTATATTCGGACATTGCGGGAGATAAGCTTGTTCAGGCATTTGTTGCAATAGCAAAATCGGCACTTGATACAGGAGATTTTTTGGGACAATTAAATGATACGACTTTTGTAATTACAACAAGTCCTTATCGAGCCGAAAAAGTCGCAGAATTTTTAACTTTTGCATTTGATACGGTGTTGCCTAAATTCTATACAGAAAAAGATGTAAAACGTGGCTATATGCTGATAAAAGGCGATAGGCAAGCAGGCATGCGAGCAGAATTTGTTTCACTTCAAATTGGCGGTATTCTTGAAGGGTATGATTTAATAAGCTCTGTTGATGCATTACTGGAACGCTTATACACTATTAAAAAAAATTCAAAAATTCCATCCGGTTCAAATTATATAATTGACAGATTAAAACTTTCGGGAACAGGAGCGGATTCGGCTACAACTACAAGTGGCAAAATATATATAAAAGAAAGTGATGAAGCACTCTATTTGTTGCTTCGAACGACTCTTGAACTTCAAGGTTATGACGTTACAGAATATATAAATATAGAAGATTCTATTCAGCCTTCAATTATTATTTTAGATAGCGGAAATAATTTGGAAGAACTTGAATTTTCCAAAAAGCTGAAAAATTGCAACAATTTTGCAAATTCAAAAATCATTATGACAACTTCTATCCATAATAAAACTGCGATTTTGAATGCAGGAGCTGATTTATATTTACCAAAACCTTATGAACTTTCCGATTTAATAAGATGGGTAGAATATTTTATAAAAAGATAAATAACATCAGATTATTTATTTTAATCTAAAATTGTTGCACCTTTTTCTTCAACTTTTAAAGTACGAATATCAGCCTTAATATTTTGATTTGCCCAAATTTCTTTTACTGTAGATTTGATTTTATCAATATCATATTTATGCGAAATAACCAATATTGTCGGACCAGCGCCTGAAAGTACACAACCCAGTACACCATCTTCATGTTTAAAGGCTTCCATAATTTCTTTCATGCCCGGAACTAATTTTTCTCTGTATTGCTGATGGAGTCTGTCTTGCAAAGCTTTTTTCATTAATTTTTCATCCTTAGTGTTAACAGCATGCACAAGCATCCCCAAATGTTTTGTATTAAATACCGCATCTTGCATTGGCACTTCTTTTGGTAAAACAGAACGTGCGATACTTGTTGAAAGTTCAAAATCAGGTACACAAACAGTTAAATCCCATTCCTCAGGCCAATTAAATTTACAATAAGAGATTGTTCCGTCATCCTCTTGGTTAGAAAGCACAAAACCTCCGAGAATAGCCGGTGCAACATTATCAGGATGTCCTTCAACTTCTGTTGCGATAGCCAAAAGTGCTGCTTCGTCCGCAGGATTACCCAAAAGTTTGTTTGCAGCCAGAAGTCCTCCTACAATAACAGATGACGAACTTCCCAATCCTCTGGCAATCGGAATTTGAGATTCGATATTTATTTTCAACTCAGAAGGTTCTTGACCAATTGAATTGTATAATAATTCAACTGCTTTATATACAATGTTATTTTCATCCTTAGGTATATTCTCAAAAACCATTGTATCAATAACTTCTTCTTCTGCCATCATATTTATTTCAATTCCTGTCCCGGGCAGTACGGTTTCTTCAATTGTAACCGTGTTATATATCGGCAAGGCAATACCCAAACAATCAAAACCGGGGCCAATGTTGGCAGAACTTGCCGGAACTTTCACGCTAACTTTCATCTAAAAATTTTCTCCTCATAGGTATAATGGGGTTATACAATAAACCTGAAAAAAAGACAAGAAATAAGCAGAAAGCAATATTAAGTTTTGTAAAGAATACTGTTAAATATCGTTAAAATATGGCAATTTTAATAAATAATATAACTTAATATACATGTGTAGTAATCAGGAGTGTTAGCATGTCGTATTCGTATTCAACCCCACTTTCATACGGAAATCAAGTACCGTTGAGTTATAATGAGCAACCCCAGGAAGAAGTCGTAGTCAAAGAAAAATCATCAGCAGTACCGGCAACGCTTACAGGATGCGGATTGGGCTTAATTACAGGTTCTTTAATCGGTATAAACAAAAAGCCGTATATTAAGAACGGAGTACCAACAGATACGTTTACAAAAACAGTTTATGATAAATATGTAAACAAAATTGCAGATATGGCAGAAAAAAGGTCTTTTAGTCAATACCAAGAAGTTATTCAAAAAATTGATAAAGTCAAAAATTTAGACGAATTGAAAACTCTTATCAACAATAATCCTGAAGTTTCAAAAGAGATAGAAACAACTCTTTCCGGAAAAGCTACTGCCGAATATCTGAATAATCTGAGCGAAAACAATCTTACCACAGCAAAAAAAGTCATAAAAGAGAAACTCGAAGCTGCAAATAATATCCGATATGAAGGTATAAAAACGCAGATAATAAATTGTTGGGATGCGGAAAAGAAAGCTTTTGTAAAACCTGATAGTATGGATGAAAAAATGTTTAAGGCAATAAAAAAATCAGCAAATAAAGTTAAATCGGCATGTACAGCGAAAACAGCAGGTATTGTAGCAGTTATAGGCGGTATTGTTGGATTCATCGGACATAAAATTATAAATCACAAAAAAGAAATTTCACAACAATAAAATATTAGTTGTATAATTTAGGTATGAAATATCCTGAATTGGAAAAATTGGTTGATATTGTTGCGACATTAAGAAGCGAAAACGGTTGTCAATGGGATAGAGAGCAAACTCACACATCTTTACGACAAAATATGCTTGAAGAAGCTTATGAGGCTTGTGATGCAATTGACGAAGGAGATATTGCCAATTTGAGAGAAGAACTCGGAGATGTACTTTTGCAAGTCGTTTTACATTCTCAAATTGCAAAGGATAACGGAGAATTCGATATTGAAGCGGTTGCAAAAGAGTTGTCGGATAAATTGATTCATCGCCACCCCCATGTTTTTGGAGATACAAAAGTCGATTCAACACAAGAAATTTTGGATAATTGGGACAAATTAAAAAAGGAAGAGAAAAAAGACAGAAAATCCGTGTTAGATGGGATTTCCAAAGCACAATCGGCATTAATGTCAGCACAAAAAATCAGCAAAAAAGTTGTAAAAGTCGGGTTTGAATGGGATTCAATTGAAAGCCTAAAAAAATGTATTGAATCAGAGTATAAAGAATTTGATGAAGCTGTTTTGTCAGGAGATAAAGACAAAATGGAAGATGAAATGGGAGATATCTTTTTTGCAACAGTGAATCTTGCAAGATGGTATAAGTTGGATGCCGAACAGGCTTTGCTTAGAGCAAATAAAAAATTTACAAAACGCTTTAAAAAAATGGAAGAGATTGCTGAAAAGCCGTTGGAAAAATATTCTTATGAAGAATATGATAAATTGTGGAAACAGGCTAAAATATTGACAGAAAAATAAGCAAAAAATATATATATTGTCATAAATATATAACAGAGGAGAAAATATGAAAAAAATATTATGTTTAGCAATTTTAATGGTGTTATTTTGCGTAACAGTTAGTGCAAGAGAAGTCACAACTGCTTGTGCGAGTCATATACTTGTGCCTACGGAAGCAGATGCTATAAAAATAAAAAGCCAAATTAACAGCTTTGACGATTTTAAATATTATGCCAAGATGTATTCTTCATGCCCATCCGGCAGACAAGGCGGTGATTTGGGATGTTTTGGCAGAGGACAAATGGTTAAACCGTTTGAGGAAGCTGTATTTAACGGGAATATAGGTGAAGTTTCCGAACCTGTTAAAACTCAATTTGGATATCATTTGATATGGATTACTAAAAGATATTAATTTCAAGGTTATTAAGAGGACAGTATGCTTAGACAGTTGTTGCCGGTTTTACTTTTAACTATATCAAATATATTTATGACCTTTGCGTGGTACGGACATTTAAAATATAAAGGTTCTGCATTATGGATTGTTATTCTTGTAAGCTGGGGAATTGCACTTTTTGAATATTGTTTCCAAGTTCCGGCAAACAGAATCGGTCACGAATATTATACAGCTGCGCAACTGAAAACTATGCAAGAAGCCATTACACTTATTGTATTTAGTGTATTTTCTGTTTTGTATTTAAAAGAAGATTTTCAATGGAATTATCTTGTTGGGTTTATTCTTATAATACTAGCAGTGTTTGTTATATTTAAAAAATGGTAGACTGGTAATTATTATGATAACATTTTTAATAGGAATATTGATTTTAATTTTTGGATACATTTTTTATTCAAGATTTGTAGAAAATATATTTTCGCCTGATAATAGAGAAACCCCTGCTCGTAAGCTTTTTGACGGAGTGGATTTTGTTCCTATGACAAAAAATCGCAGTTCACTTGTGCATCTTCTGAATATTGCCGGCATGGGGCCTATAATTGGTGCAGTACAAGGAATTTTATTCGGGCCGATTGCATTTATCCTTATTCCTTTGGGATGTATTTTTGCAGGCGGAGTACATGATTATTTTGCAGGGATGTTATCTGTAAGAAATGAGGGTGCTCAAATTACAGGCTTAATTAACAAATACATGGGGAAAAACGAGTTTAAGTTTTTTATAATCATAGTTTCTATAATGCTTCTTTTACTTGCTACGGTTTTTGTATACACAGCAGGAGATTTATTTGTAGAGAGGTTTTTGGGAATAAATGAATTTTCAATCACTAATCCGATTGTTTTAAAAACCTATCTTGCAATTCTTTCTTATTTTATTTTAGCGACACTGTTCCCGATTGATAAAATTATAGGTAAATTTTACCCGATTCTTGGTGTAATGCTTATTCTTGGGACAGGCATGATTTTAGCAGGATTTTTTATAAACGGAGTTAATTTAGAGAATTTAACATTGGCAAACTTTAACATTCATCCTAAAAATTTACCGCTTATACCTATGTTTTTTATGACAGTAAGTTGCGGATTGCTTTCGGGGTTTCATTCAACACAAGCGACTATAATCTCAAGAACAATAGAGAATGAAAAAGACGGCAAGAGGGTTTTTTACGGTATGATGTGTTTAGAATCCTTAATTGCAATAATTTGGGCAGCTGCTGCAATGGATGTTTATGCTCTGAATCTTGTTCCGCAAAATATAATCGGTACTGCAAATGTTGTAAATATTATTGCAAACAAATTTGTACCGCTTAATCTGGCGTTTTTGGTTACACTTGCAATTATAATTCTTCCGATAACATCAGGTGACACAGCATTAAGAGGGTTGAGAATAACATTGGCAGAAGCATTCGGGCTCAGTCAAAAACGAATTGTAAACAGATTAATTATTGTTATCCCGATAATAGCAATTGTACTTTTAATATTATATTGGGCGAAAACACATTCAGACAGTTTCGGATTTATCTGGCGGTACTTTACATTTTTTAATCAACTTATTGCCATTCCGACACTACTTTGTGCCTCTATTTATTTAGCAAAGAAAAAAAAGAATTATTATATAACATTAATTCCTGCATTATTCTATGTTTTTATAACAATGGCATTTATATTTCACGAAAAAATCGGTTTTAACCTTTCGACAACGGCTTCAAATATAATTGGAATAATTCTTACAATATCAATTGGAATTTATTTTTACAAAAAAGTTAAAATATACGCTTAATATACGGAGATAAGCATGGTCAAATATCGACCTACACCTTACGGACCGAGGCTTCGTCCGTTGTCATACCGAAAATCCGCAAATTCAGGATGACATTTAATAATTCATTTCCGACTCAAAACGAACTTTAAAATATACAAATTGTGAACTAACACTCAATTTGATAATTAATAACAGTTAGTTTGATTATTTCAACTCATTGATTTTAAAAGTATAATAACCTTCATAGCTGTAACTTGCATCAATGCCTTTCATATAAACATTTCGATTGTTTATTTCGTCGGTTAAGGCTTGTTTCAAAAGAACTTTTATTTCAACATCTTTAATCGGACTACGTTCCATTGCAAGTAAATAGTCATTTTTATCAACTTTTGACCAATCAACAACCATATTTAATTCGTTTTTTAAAATTAAATCGAGCCAAATTCTTGTACTTCTTCCGTTACCTTCTCTAAACGGATGTGCGATATTCATCTCAACATACTTTTCTATTATTTCATCAAAAGTTGATTGTGGCATTTTATCAATATTTTTAAGAGAGGATTCTAAATACATTAGAGGGGCAAAACGAAAACTTCCTTTTGCCAAGTTTACTGTACGAATTTCTCCTGCAAAACCATATATTTCACCAAACAAATGCTTATGTATAAAAGATAAGGTTTCAAAAGTTCCTGCTTGCATATTATCAAGCAATTTTAACTCAAATAATTCAAGAGCCTTTTTCTTGCTGATTTTTTCTTCCATATTAGCAAGCTCTGAACCGATTGTTATTCCAAGTTTATTTTCTAAAACCATACGTTAATACCCTTGTAAATCATACCATAAAACCGTGCCGAAATAAACTTTGAAATAACCAAACTTATAAAATTGTTTATAGGTAAAATGTAAATAATTTGAAACAAGCAGGCGAATTTTGTACGTTTGTGAAGATTTGTAAAGATGAATTTTGAGGGTTGACAATAAGGCGAAAACTCTTGTAAAATCTGCGATATGATATGATATGATATGAGGCAAGCTGTGTCTGCCTATAGCAATTTTTAAATCCCAAAATTCTTTATATAAGTACAAGGGGAATTTTTAAAAATAGTTTATGTATTATATTTAACTGTATCAAATGATACAAGAAAGGAAAGATTATGAGTTTTTTTTCAAAAGGTATTTCATTCTGGAATTCACTAAAAGGAGTGAAGATAAACAGGAACCTTTATCCAAGACCATTGCGCAGAGCTCTAAAAAAAGCTGAAATAGTTAATCCGTCTGTTCAGTTAGAAGATTATTCAGCAATTAGGAGATTACCTGAAGGTACAGAGATACAGCTTGGAAAGAATTATTCAGTATTTACAAAAAATACTGATGTTGTTGGAATTAAACCTAATGGCAGAATAGAAGTCCTTTCAGGTGATAGATATAAAAGGTTACAAGACAATACTTCTACGGTAAGAGAACGTATTAAGGCTGGACAAGATAATACATTTGAAAACGACTACGCTTGGCAAAATGCTTTTTATCCAAATAAAGTAACAGTAGATGGAAAGACCTATGAAGCGCACAAAACTACGAGTGAAGTTTATCATTATAATGACGGAACAGTAACTTATAAACCACGTTATCTTGAAGAAGAACAAATGGCCCGACCGGTTGAAATTTTTTATAAATCATAAAATAAAGTAGGGTGCAATTTTTTGCACCATCCTCATTCTTTCTAATATTTTTTCTCAAACTGTAAGACAATTTATAGTGAAACAACTGCGTTTTGCGAATAACCAGCAAAACACAAAAATATAGCAATATTGGTAGACTATAGTCTACTCTACCCTCTTATAGATTAAGCTACTTTTAATTTTTCTTGATATTTTTCTTGTGCTTTTTCTGCCCAATTAGACTTTTAGCAAATGATTTTGTTCGAACAGGATTTACCACACTAACTTTATGAGCAGAATTTTGATATTTTGTTATTTTGTGCTATTATCTGATAACATCATATATTGAATGAATTTGGGAAATATTTTTATGACAACACTTGAGACAACAATATTAGGAATAATTTTTGAAAACCCGTTTATACTTGCATCAGCACCACCTACTGCTTCAATCGAAAGTATTGACAAAGCCTTTGATTTGGGTTGGGGCGGTGCAGTCCTAAAGACAATTTCACCTGAAAATTTAGAAATGAAAGAAGCAAGTCCGAGATTTACGACTTTAGAATTTAGTCATAAAACAATAGGGTTTCAAAATATTGAACTTTTGAGCCATAAAAAAATTGCTGATTGGTGTGACGGTATTAAGTATTTAAAAGAGAAGCACCCTACAAAAGTAATTATTGCAAGTATAATGGCACCTGTTGAAAGAAGCGCATGGCAAAGTTTGGTATTGCAACTAAATGAAACTCCAATTGATGCATTTGAACTCAATTTTTCTTGTCCTCACGGTATGCCGGAAAAAAATATTGGTATGGCAATTGGGACAAGTGCTGAAATATCAATTTTAATTACATCTTGGGTAAGAGAAGTAGCAAAAAAACCATTTTTTGTTAAATTAACTCCAAATATTACAGATATAACTTCTATTGCAAAAGCAGTCGAAATAGCGGGTGCAAATGGTATTTCTGCGATAAATACAGTTCAAGGCTTTATGGGAATAGATTTAGAAACTCTTGAACCCAAGCTGAATATCGACGGCAAAACGACTTACGGAGGGTGTTCAGGAGCATTTGTAAAACCAATTGGATTAAAGTGCGTATCACAAATTAGAAAATCTTCAAATTTGCCGATTTTAGGTATTGGAGGAATTTCAACTTGGGAAGATGCTGCTGAATATATTATGGTCGGCTCAAATGCGGTACAAGTGTGTACCGGAGTTATGTTAAACGGTTATGGAATAATTGATAATCTAAAAAATGGTCTTTTAGAATATATGGAGTCAAAAAATTTCGAAACTATCGAAGATATGCGTAATCTTATTGTAAATAAGATTACAACGCATGAATCACTCAACAAAATTGATATTTCTTATCCAAACATTGATAAAGACAAATGTGTAAAATGCGGAAAATGTGCACAAATATGCAGTGAATCAGGCCATAAAGCTATGAAAATGACACGTGATGGAATAGAAGTTTTAAAAAATAAATGTGAAGGGTGTTCTCTTTGTAAATATGTTTGTCCAAAATCTGCAATTTATATGAGTTGTTCAAAAATAACTACCGCATAGTTTCCGAGCTTGAAAGAGGTAATTTCAAAACGGACATTTTGTCCGAAAAGTGTCAGTGGAGAAAGTGGCTTTATATTTAAGTTATAGTGGCTTGAGTTGATTCATGGCGAAAAATTCGGGACAAGAATAGGACAAAAATTGGCTTTTTGAGAGGCAAAAACGACATGCATTTTTGTCTAAAATCTTCTCAAAAAGGTAAAAAATGAACATCTGAAAAGCCCTAATATTAAAGAACTTGACAATGTATCTTTACCATGTATGATAATTAATGTTCGGGCGTTTAGCTCAGTTGGTAGAGCGTCTCCCTTACAAGGAGAGGGTCAAAAGTTCGAGTCTTTTAACGCCCACCATTTAAGACAAGAAGCACCTTCAATGAATGAGTTGAAGGGCTTTTTCTATGTATAGCCTACATTTTGACCGTCTAAATAAAAGTTCTGGAAGATGATTTTGAGTGTTTCTACTTTTTGTTCAAGAGATTGCCCTAAATAGCGTGAATAAAAGTTTTCCACGAGTTCGAGAGGTTTTATTCCCAATTCCATATAATCTTGATTTGCACTATTATTTGTTTCAATTTTTCGCAGTAACATAGCAAGTTCATTATTCCATTCATTATGTTTTTCTGCCCAAAATTGTTCCGTTATTATTCCGTCTAATTTGTCAGTATAAAGTTTATTTATTCTTGCCTGCAAAATATCGCACCTTTTTGCTACAATCTCAACCGATTTGCTTAAAAACGCACAACATGAAATTGGTTAATATAGCGGTTCTGTAAAATGGAAAAAAGAAACTGTTTTCTTGAAATAATGAAAGCAGTTTCTTTTTTAAATACATGCTTAGACAGGCTTAAAAAAAATTATCTTCCTGAAACTTTTTAATCATTAAACCTATCGTATAAGTAGGCAGGTGGGGTAAAAACCCTACATTTTAGTGCAAATTTGTGCAAGAATAGCGAATTTTATGTAGAGTAAAGCTCGAAGTAGCAAAAGCAAAAGTGAACGGTAGTGATGGTATAGTGAACTGCTTGCTTTTGCGGAGCAAAATCCAAGGCAGTTTATTTTGTGCAAGGTTAAGATTACAAATTATCAATCGGTCGATTATATTTTAATAAATAATTTGTTAAATCTATATCAGAATCACTTTGATAAGAGTTAACATCAACCGTTTTCCAATAACTATCTGTTATAATTTTTGATGAATTATTTATCAATTTCCATGTATTAGAACAGTCAAATTGTTCTATTATTATTATTCTTAATAGCGATAATTTTATAAATAAAAGCCGAAAGTGAAATTTCACAATCGGCTGTATCCCATTATTATTGTAGTCTATTTAATCATTAATTATAAACCGATACTCCTTATGTTTTGTGATTCTACTTAATCACAGTATAAAACTTAAATTCAGCAGGCATAATTTTTCCAAATGTCAGTGTATTTGTTGCAGAAACGAATTTTTCTTCTATATAATCTTTGCCGTCAAATCTGTACTCTGAAACAATTGAATAATCGCATGAAAGTTCTATTGTTTTATCAAAAACTTCCATGCCTTCTTTTTCTTCAGTCCAAGAATTTCCATTTTCCTCTATACAAAATTTTTCTTTTGGTGAATTATAATTAGCGACAACTAAAATAGAATTTTTCAATCCTTCTTTTTGTATTTGCCAAACAACAAAACCGTCATCATCTTGCCTTATTATATTTGCTTCACCATCAGTAATTACCGGATTATTTTTAACAAATCTGTCTATAGCATCAAATTTTGAATAAAAATCAATATCGTTGTTTCTTTTCATAGATATTTCAGAACCGATAACTGCCTCTATTCCGCCAATAGTAAAGGTTTCATCACCATCTATGTACATAATCGGTCTTTGTGCATATTTACCGCCCGGTAAAAACTTGTATTTAAACCATTTGAATAACGCACCTTCTTTACCGAGTTGAGCAGGATATCTGTCAATAGCTTCAAATTCACCGTCTTGATTGTTGTATGTTTTCACAACAGATAGAGGTGTGCGAACATCTGATGATGAATTATAGTTTGAAAGATATAAATTGTCATCTGCAATTGCATCGGGAGTTTTTGAACTCTGAGATACGATATCATTTCCCCATAAAAGATCAAAATTCATATCCTTGTGGTATTCTTTATAATAATTATCCCAAAGCATATATTCCGCAAGCGATGCAAAATAAGGAACTTCTTCTTTTATAGCGGAATTGAGCATTCCGAGAACTTTTCTTGGTGCTCTGTAACTAATCGGTACACCGTCTTTTTCAGAAACTTCATCAACTATATGATCAATGTGGTCAACCCTGAATCCGTCAAAATTGTATTCTTTTTGTAAATTTTTCATATAATCAATAAAGAATTTAATTACATCATTATTGTATTTGCCGTTTTCTAAGCAAACAAAATAATAAGGGGTTTGACAATCAAGGTTTGCAAAATGCGTCACATCTTCGCCCTTATAATTGTAATGTTTAAATATCGGATAAGATGCACCTTCACTCATTTTGTCAAAAACAGGTACGCCGGAAGAACACCATGCACCACCCGGAGAAGGCCACATTCCTTCTGAAATAAGTGCATTTATAATATCACCTTGATTTTTAATTTCACTTTCGGAAAATTTTCTACCGTGAGAATTTCCGCTAACCTTATTGATAATATTTTTAGCTTTTTTATGAAGTTTATCTTGAATACTTTTTTCCAGCATCGAATTTGATAAAAATATTTTTGTTTCTTTCAAAAGGTTATCAAGTTCATTAAATATATTTTGATAATGTTCGGTTAAATCACCGTAACTTTCGCCCTTGATTGATTTTTTATAAATATCGCTTACCAGTTTTAAATCATCATCCGAATATTTATCTTTTAAGCCTCCCGAAACGGAATCAATATTTTTTAAAAGCTCAGAAATAAGTGCATTTATGTCAAACCACCTTGCACATTCAGGTGTAGTTAAAACTATTTTTGAGAATCTTCCCGTTTGAGGAAGAATATCATATATCACAGGATGACCTGCAAGTTGAGTCATTTGAATAAACATCTTTACTTGACCATTTGCATCCAAGCCGGTTTTATTATAAATTGTTTCATCTTCCAATAATTTACTCACACAACTTGCAGTCGGAAGATATGCACAACCGAATTCTCTCGGATGAAACGGTATAAGATACATAGTTGTTGAAAATATATTATTTTCAAGATTACCCGTTGGCAAAATAAGCAGTTGTCTTAACCAGTCCATAAAATGACCGCAATCATCTTTTATATTACCGTTTCCTAAACCTGCAAGATTAATAAGTTTAATATTGTGTCCTTCTTTTTGAAGCCAGCTTGAATCTTTAACTTTATTTCTTGCAAGTACACTTGTCTTTGAAAACTCAAATTTTCCGTTTTTAAAAACTCCTTCGTTTTCCCATTTTGTTTCAAGTGCAAAAAGAGTTTCTGCATCAGTAAGTTCTTCCAATGCTTTTATATGTGAATACGGAAGATAACCATACTTTTGAACAATTGATTTTAGAGATTCTTTTCTTTCGTCTGAAATAGAATCAAAAGAATAAAGTTCTTTTAATTGAAAGTAAAAATTATTTAAAGTATCAGTTGGGGAAAGCTCCTTCTTAAACAGAAAATCCAGCATTATTTTCTCCTTGTGTAAAAAAAATGTGATTGTTGAATGTAACTAAATTGTATATGAATCATATCATGGTTATATATTTTTTTACAAACAAGTATTAAGAAATGTAAATTTACTATGCAATTTGATAAATTCAAGAAATTACATAAGCATAATTTTGTAATTTAACGAAATTTTATTACATGATATACTAAAAAATAAGGGTATTAATAATGATATTTTATTTCGGCACTTTTAATCCTGTTCACTTAGGACATATAAAAATAGCTGATTCGGTGAAAAAAGCTTACAATGATAAAGTGGTTTTTGTGCCTGCTTATGATTCTCCCTGGAAACCTGATTTAAAAAACTCTTTTGAGAGCAGGTGTAAAATGATTGAACTTTGTAATCAAGAGGTTTGCAGAATAGAAAAAGACTTGCCGACTCCTTCATACACTTATCAAACTGTTGAAATATTATCTGAAACTTGGGGTACTGTTAAGATTATTGTTGGTTATGATCAGTATTTTTCTTTACCGAAATGGAAAAATCCTGATATTTTGAAAAAACTGTGTAAATTTATTGTTATACCTCGTGAAATTGGTGTGTCAGAGGAGGAAATAAACGATAAATTGCAATCAATGAATAGTGAAGGTTGGGAATCAGAATTATTTAAAATTCCATTAATTAATATTTCATCTTCCGAAATAAGAAAAACATTAGTACAAAATAAAGCCAGCAATGACATAAGCCCTGATGTTTTAAGATACATCAAAGAAAATTCTGCAAAATTTTTAAAATAATAAATTATTCCATCAAGGTTGTCATAAGTATAGGTTCATCATCTGTTGCCAGAACTGTGTGTTCAAAGTGAGCAGAAGGCATTTTGTCTTTTGTTACGACGCCCCAATTATCATCTTCAACAAAAACTTCATCTCCGCCCAAGTTAAGCATGGGCTCTATTGCTATGACATAACCTGATTTAATAAGAGTTTTGTCACCAACCCTATAGTTAAATAAAAACGGGTCTTCGTGCATGGAATGTCCGACTCCGTGACCGCCATATTGACGAACGATTCCCATATTGTATGATTTTGCGACATCTTCTACAGCTCCCGATATATCATCAAGAGTATTACCTGCTTTCATTTTGGCAATACCCGCATACAAAGCTTCCTCGGTTGCTCTCATAAGTCGTTTTTTATCTTCCGAAATACTGCCGACTGCATAAGACCAAGCGCTGTCACCGACCATTCCACCGTATGTTGCACCTACATCAACTGCAATGATATCGCCTTCTTTTAGGATTTCTTTTTCATTAGGTATGCCGTGTACAACTTTTTCGTTAATTGAAGTGCAGATACATGCCGGAAAACCGTTATAGCCTAAAAAGGTAGGAATAGCTTTGTTTTCTTTGATAACCTCCATTGCAATTGCATCTAATTCTTTTGTCGAAATTCCCGGTTCGACGACCTCACGCATTTTCTTATGAACCAAAGCCACGATATGTCCTGCATGTCGCATTCTTTTTATTTCATCTCTTGATTTTCTTGTTATCATAATCTATTCCTTTTGCTTTTATTATAACATAAAAAGAACTCGCAAATAATAGACAAAAATATGGTCATTTTGAGACAAATACCCATGGTATCTTAGTGATAGTCCTTTTAGACAATCTCGTTTTTTTAAGTTATTACTTCATGTGTAAATAATATTGTTAAACACTTTTTAAACAGTGTCGGTAATATTAACAGATAGGTTAATTTTATTTTTCTTCTGTATCAATAAAAAATGCGTTTAATAAATCTGCTTTATTTCTTAAATAAGAATAGCAAAAAAGTTTTACATATCAACACAAAACTAATCTTCTGAGGTTAAAAGTTTAGTATTTTCTTTTTGAATCATATCAGCAAGTTCTTCTTCTGTCGGAAGGACTGTTTTATATTTACTTGCAAAAATTTGTTCGCTATCCTCTAAAACTGAATATTTAACTATTGTTTCAGATTTGTCTGTGCATAAAATTATGCCCAAAGTCGGATTATCATCCGCACCACGTTTCAATTCATCAAACATTCTGACATACATATCCATTTGCCCGATATCGGCGTGTGATAATTTCGTTGTCTTTAAATCAATAACAACAAAGCATTTGAGTAAATAGTTGTAAAACACCAAGTCTGCATAAAAATGGTCAGTCTCGGTGCTAATCCTAAATTGACGAGCGACAAAAGAAAAACCTTTGCCAAGTTCAAGCAGAAATTTTTGCAAATTATTGATTAAAGTCGCTTCTAAAGCACTTTCTTTACCTTCAATATTTTCAGGTAAATCAAGGAATTCCAATACGTATGGGTCTTTGATAAATTCTTTTGTATCAATTACGGTAGGTAAACATTTATCGGTATCATTCGTTTTTTCTTGCGTAGATAAAAGCCTGCGATAATATCCGCTTTTAATATTTTTTTCAAGTTGCCTTGAAGTCCAATTTTCAGAAGAAGATTCTTTTAAATAGTAATCTCTTTCTTGTTTATCGTCAATTCTAATAATAGTACGAACATTCGTCCAAGATAGATTTCCTACGCAGTGCGTAGGAAATTCAGGATAAGTTAAATAAAACTTTCTCATATTCTGCAAATTAGCTTCTGAAAAGCCTTTGCCAAAAGTATCGGTTAAGTATTTTGACAAATTTTCAATAAGTTTTGAACCGTATTCTGCTCTTTGGTTTCCGCCTTGTTCTTCTTCAACGATACGTTGACCGATTTGCCAATAAGTTTCAACCATAATAGAATTTACACTATGATATGCTTTTGCACGAGCAAGATTAAGTAACTCTGCTATATCGCTATAAATTTTAGAAACTTCATTTGCCATGAATACCTCCGAATAGGTTTATTTTAGCATAAATATGTTTTATTTTGCTAAATGCAATTTGGAAAATGTTGATGTGATAGTAAATTACATAAAGCAAAAACGAAAATTAAAAAATAATTTTTAATAATAAAATTTGTTGAACAAATACATTTTTGCACGGAAGCAACAGGAATATACCACTGCGAGTTTTGTGAATATTTGCAAAATTCTGCTCATAAAGTTAGTGTGGTAAATCCTGTTCTAACCAAATCATTTGCTAAAAGTCTAATTGGGCACAAAAAGTATAAGAAAAATATCAAGAAAAATTAAAAGAAGCTTAATTTATAAGTTTACAAAACTATTAAAAGTACCAAAAGAAATTTTGAGTGTTTCTTTTGATACCTTTGATTATATTATGTTTTTATTTATTTTAATATTTGTCTTTTAGAATAAAATCTACAGGCTAAACCTTTACCTTTTTAAAAACTTTATCACAAGCCACACCTGCAATGTAATATACTTCATATACAAATTCACCGTCGATTCCGGTTATAGAGTATTTATATTCTCCCGGAATAGAACAACCCGCAACCCACACCTCGGTATCATTTAAAACAGATAAATCATCCATATGACCGGGAATATATTTCGATTCTTTAATTGTTGTTAGTTTTTCAATCTTATAATTTTTAAATATTTCGTTTGCTAAGTTTAAATATTTTTCTGAAACTTGTGCAATTTGTTGTTTAACGGATTCTAAGTCAACATTTTCTAAATTATCGGAGGTTATTAAACCTGCTACAATATCACGTATTTCTTTTTGTGATAAATTTATTAATCTTTCACTGATTTCATCGGCAAAAGAAAAATTTAGATCTTTTAAATTGTCAGGCTGTAAAATGCTTGCCCTCTATTAGCTTGCGTGGTGCACATTTTTGCACTTAAAATCTGTTGGGTTTCACCCATCCTACGAACTTAGTTTTTATCAAAAATTTATGCAACACAAAGTGTTTTATTTTGGTTTGGTAATTTGCCTAGCGGAGTTTTGCTTAAATCCGGCATTTTCTTTGATAGTTTGTCTAAATTTACCATTCCAGAAAATATTTTTTTAGATTCAGAGAGAACATGCGGTTCTGTATACGCTGTCGCCTTTTCAATCTGTGCAATGGTTTCAGGGAAATACCTTTCTAAATATTCTGTTCTAATTGAGAATAAAGACAGATTATTATATGTATTTAGTGTAGCTCCGCCTTCTGCAATTGTTTCTTCTATTGAGGTAATCGGAGTTAGTTGATTTGTGAAATAGTTAACATGATTTCGTTGAGCTTCCGGGAAATGTTCTAAAAATAACTTCAATTCTTTTTTATATGTATCTTGAATTTTTACTGCAATATGTTTTGGCAAATTTATACTGAATTTATCAATGTTTCTTATATTTCCAGCTTCACTAATTAAGTGATATAGTTCATGATTTGTTACAAATTGATTACCGCCTGTTGCAATTATTCCCATATCTTGACCTGCATAACAAGCATAAGAACCTGATAAATCGTCTAAAACTTTGAAATTTTTAACTTTATCATTTATATGTAACAAATTTTCTCCTGACATTTGTTTCAAAACAGTCATTATTTCCTGCTTTTGTTCATGTGTACAATCTTTAAGAATCTCTGTGAGATTAATATCAGTAATTTTACCATTTTGAGAATTAAGTACAGAAATTTTATCAGTAGAGTAAGTTATTCTGTAAGTATTGCCATTAACTTTAGATATAGCCTCAGTAGGGGTGACAAAAGTGTGTGTTAATTGCCTGTTCATCAAAACATTTCCATCTGCATCTTTAACAACGTATGTGAGAGACATGTTACCATTCGGTTGAATGGTTATAACTTTATTTGTTGCAGTTCCATTTAAAGACTCCATATTTTTAGTAATCGTTTTAATACCTGTTTTTGGGTCAATTTTAGCGTCTCCCAGAACTTTTACAGCTCCGTTAGGTGCTTTTTGTACAATTCTATATACACCTTCAACCTCTGATGGCACCATTGTTTCTACAAGTTGCTCACCATTTTTACCCATAAATGACATTTCTTCACTAACTACTTGAGATTTATGCAATACGGCTTGTGTTGGAAGATTCCTTGATTCAGTCCAATTAGCTTGTAATGTTACATCAGATTGTAAATTGCCTTTTTTTGATATTCTTTTTAAAGTAACAATGGCATTTTCATCATCTAAGAGAGCTTGTAATTCTTCTCTGCGTGCAATATTTTGTGTGCCGATTCTTGAAACAGACCTTTGACCATTTTTAATACTTTCAATAAACAATTGTTCTTCACTAATGATATTAAAATCTTTATCAAAAGTTTTTAAATATGCTTTACCGTTATGGTCAGTAATTCCTAACGAAAAACTGTGCGGATTATAATCATTATGAAGGACGTGTGCACTTTTAAAATTCTTACCATATGCTTTTTTTGCTTTGTTAATTTCCTGAATAAGTTTATCAATATTCAAATCTTTAATTGCAGTTGCTTCCATGATACTTTCACCATACAGACCACCGTCAAATATAAGTTTGTTGATTTGTTGTTCATTACACCCATGTTTTGCAAGAGCTACAATTTGTTTATCGTTGAAAACCTGATATCCTCTATTTTCAATTTGCAAATATTTTTTTACAAAATCTAATTGCGGTTGTTCCATTTCAGATAATACTTTTAATGTATCAGATTTTACCGCTTGGAAACATTGAAAATGCGGGTCTTTCATACGTATAAAATCCTGTAGTTTTGCTAACTTTTCATCAGGTAACTCTGATAAGAATTTTACAGTTTCAGTATCATATCTTGCAATACTTCCAATATCTTTTACTTTTAGCCCCTTTCTTGAACACAACTGTTCCAATAAGCTCCATTTTTGTTCATCAACCCTCGTACTATAGAAATAGAAAAATTAGTAGATAAAAATTGAACCCAACCAAAGT
>JAKSUR010000030.1 GCA_024408765.1 bacterium
TTTCAATTTGAGGAACGCAGCTTGGTAGCGTCGCTACCTGCCCCCTCCTCCTCGCGACTTGACATTTAGTCAACTCGCTCGGGGAGTCCTTGCTACATCCCGAGTGGTAAATATTACAAATCTTTGCAATATCTACCAACTTATTGTATTAAATTTTCAATTTGTGGAACACAACTTTCAATTCAAAAACAAATGCATGTTTTCCACCTAAAAATCCTAACTTAAACATATTCACAAATCAAGTTTTTATATAAATACATTTAACAAACCAACCATTCCACCTATTAATATATACAACAAAGGCTCTTTTTTTACTTTTCGACTCAATATTAAAAATACTCCTAACAAAACCCATATTTTTATATTGGTTAAATCTGATTTTATTAAACCTACTCCGACAGAAAGTAATAACGCACAACTTATAGGTTTCAAGGTTTCAATCGCTGATTTTACATAAAAATTTTTACCAAATCTATTTAACAAATTTGATACTATTATCACAAAAAACAAAGAAGGTATTATTTCCGAAATTGTTGCTACAATTGCTCCTAAAATGCCTGCCGATTTTATTCCGGCGTAAGTTGCAATATTTATGCCTATAGGGCCGGGAGTAATTGATGCAACCGCAGTCATTTTTGTTAGCTCAGAAAGAGAATACCAACCGTATTTGAGAGATATATTATACAAAAACGGTATTGTAGCATATCCTCCGCCATAAGAAAACAAACCCGTTTTGAAAAATTCTATTGCAAGAAGAAGGTATATCATTTTATCTCCCTTCGATTAACGGCTTTTATCAGGATTCCAAGTAACGTAAATATTACTATAACAACAATTGGTGATAGGTTAAATATTAAAAGCGAGATTAATGATAATATCAAAATTATATAAAAAAACTTGTTTTGTTCCGATTTTTGCCATATTTCCCATGAAGTCAACAAAATTAGTGCTATAACAGCGACTCCAACTCCTCTAAAAATGCCGTTTATATACAAATTTTCTGTTAAAATTTCAAATATTGATGCAAGAAATACTATGCACCAAAAAGGAATCGTTATTATACCTAACATTGCAACTATCGCACCAAGTATTCTACGCAATTTATATCCTGTTAACATAGAGATATTGGCGGCAACAATTCCGGGTAAAGATTGAGAAATTGCAAAATAATCAACCAATTTGTCCTTATCAATCAAATTGCGTTTTTCGCACAATTCACTTGTTAAAATCGGTAATATCACATATCCTCCGCCAAGGAGTATAGCTCCGATTTTAACAAAAATTAAATACAGCTTTAAAATAGAAAGTTTTTTCATTTTACAATCAGATTTTTAACATCCGCAAGTTAAACCTGCACAAAGATTAATTGCCTGACCTGTTACACCTTTTGCAGGTTCGGAAATTAAATATTTCACCATACATGCAATTTCATAAGGTGAAACAAAGCGTTTTTGAGGTATACACTCAACCAATTCTTCTTTCGTAAACTCGCCTTCATTGGCTGATGAATTACCCATATCCGTATCAACCCATCCGGGGTTTATTGTGTTTACTGTAATGCCATAAGATGCAAGTTCAAGTGCAAGTGCTTTTGTAGCACCGATTAATCCCGATTTTGAAGCGGAATACGCACTTGCATAAGCTTCCCCCATTACTCCGCTTATCGAACCTATATTGATAATCCTTCCAAATCGCTTTTCCTTCATATATGGAACAGCTTTTGATATCAAATATAAAGGTGCTGACAAATTCAATTTGGTAATATGTTCAATTTGCTCAAAACTCATTTCTTCTATCGGTGAATATATATATTCGCCTGCGTTATTGATTAATACATCAATTTGATTTTTTACAATATAATTTCCGAGTTTTTCTATTCCTTCATAAGTTGCCAAATCGCATACACAATAATTTTTGTATGCAGACAAAAGTTTTTCACTTCTTGCAGCTGCAAAAATATTATCGCCTAACATCTCACATATAGCTTTTCCTATCCCTCTGGATGCGCCTGTGACAAGTATATTCATAAAAAATTCTCCTTAAACTAATTATAGCATAAGGAGAATTTCATAAATATGTGTGACAGAAATCTACGACAAAAATTGTGCTTTGTAGACTTCAAAGGATATGGGCTGAGTTTCTTTCGGCTGACCTTGATTAAATACTCTTGAGGCCTCGCTTTTTAACCCTGCAAAGTAGGCCATAGCTTGACCGTCAATTGCACTTTGGCTAAGCAATTGGATAGCATTGTTAAAAGCTGCATAGTCCTTTTCATAATCGCCTGTTGCCCGAACGCCTATTTGAGCCATAAGACCTGCCCACGGTATAACCTTTTTACGATTTTGATTGTTAATCTGGTCTTGTACTTGTTCGGAATACTCAGCATACATAGCCCTGTCTAATTTTTTCAGGTCATCTTTTTGACCTTTCGGAGTAACATTAAACTCATCAAACGCTCTTTTTAAAGTCGTTTCATTTGCAGGAACACGACCTAAATAAGAGTAAATGTTTGATGCTGAGTATGAGTATACTCCGTTAACCGTAAAATTCGACATGACACACCTCTTATATGTATATACTTTGTATATCGGCATGAATTCAAAAAACTTTAATGTTTTTCAAAAAAATTTACATTTTGTTACAAAGCGTGCGAAATTCGGGCGTTATGGAAGTGCCCAAAGCTGAAACAATCTCAACTATTTTATTTATATTTATATATTCTTCCATACTCACAAAATAACTCTGGTCACGGGAAATGGCAAACCTTTTCCGACTTTTGCATCGGTGTATCATCAAATTTTTAAAAAATATCCGACGCAAAACTCTGTCAATTGACATTCGATTTGATGATTAATAACAATTGGTTTGAGGATTATTCAAAAGATAAATTACTAAAATTGTTAATATCTCTTAAACTACCCCGATTTTCATTATATAAATTTTGTTTTACAAATTTGTGAAAAGAAGAATAATTCCAATCTTTCACATTTTTGACCAGATCACACTTTACGGGATTGTAGTAAATATAATCAATATGATTGTTTAAATCATCTTAATTAAGAATTATATGTTCAAAATATCGTCTTTGAAAAACTCATTTCTCTCCTTTGTTTGTATAACCAAAGATTGGGGTTTCTTGAAATAGATTAGAGTCTGGCATACCACTAGCTAAATATAGAAATTAGTTGTAAATTTTTGTATAGAATGATATAAAAACATTAAAGTTTAGAAAAAAAATACCGTAAACAATAATACAGAAATTTTATAGAAAGTACAATATGACAAATTTACAAATACAGAGTATTAATTTATCACAAATTCAGTCGATAGAGTGTCCGGATGAACAAAAAAACCAAATTTGTTCTATATTTCAACAAATAGATAGCGAGGAAAGTGATAATAAACCTGATGTTTTGACATCAGAATTTAGTATAACAAAATTTTTAAGCTACTGTAAACAATTATTGAAAGAGAATTATGATAACTTCATGCAAGAAATCAACAATTTTTCAAATGAGTTACAGGACGATGAAATACAACTAGTTGTCAATGGGAGTTATGACAAAGATCAAATATCTTATAAGGGAATTACTCATTTTAGATATAACGATTGTCCTAAAGACAAACTTATTTCTATAGGTAATTGTCGAGTACATAAAGATTTGGCAGATGCTTTTAAAGAAATGCAAACGGCAGCAAAGAAAGATGGAATAGATTTGAACATTGTTTCAGGATTTAGATCAATAGCCGATCAACGAGATAGAGTATTTATAAAAAAATTTAAAGATCCTAAAAATCCAACTCCAGAAGAATTTAAAGAGCGATTAAAATGGTCAGCTCCGTCTGAATATTCTGAACATCACACAGGCTTAGCAATAGATATCAATTCAACAGAAACATCTTTTGAAAATACAAAAGCATTTGATTGGCTAAAAAATAACGCTCATAAATTTGGTTTCGAACAATCATTTATAAAAGATAACAAACAAGGTTTGGGAAATGAGCCTTGGCATTGGAGATTTGTTGGTAAAAATAATGAATATGCTGACATTTTTAAAGAGGCCAGAAATTTTAACAGCAATGAGTAGCAGGTTTGTTGGTTTTTTAACCCAACTATCATTTAAAATGTTTTGCATGCACAACTTGTGTACTTTTTCGCACATCACATGCACAATATGCACAATTTGATTTTTGCAAAATTTAACAACTTCCAACCGCTTAAAATTATACAAATATGGCAATATAGCGAAATAATAAAATTTAATTCATACTCAAACTGTGCATCACTATCCAAGCACCATTTTTCTGATGTAAATTGACATTCGATTTGATGATTAATAACCAAGATTTTGACTATTTTAATTCGTTTATAAGTTTGATTATATCGTTGTCGAATTGTGGCAATTTATTTTTACAGACACACACTGCTTTATTATTGTTGCTAACACTTTAAAAACTCTCGGAGATGGATTCGAACCACCGTTGGAAGAGCCAGAATCTTCAGTCCTGCCGCTAGACGATCCGAGAATACAAAAGAATTTTAGCATTAACAAAATTATTAGTAAAGTAAGTTACTTAATATTCACCAACTTATGTACTTGCGGAATTAAACGAACTTTTTTATATTTTTTCAAGAATTTATCCGTAACTTTTTGTGCAAATTCTATATCAATTGTTTCACCCTCCGTATTTTTAGGTTGAAGTATGAGTTCAATATTATGTTTTGCACCAAGCTTAACTGATTCTTTAATCTCTTCATCCGTTATATTTTTATCAAAAACTATTTTTGCAAAAACTTCTTTATGTCGTATTTTGGAAAAGAAATTATCATGTTCTTTCCAAAAAGCACCCTCTCCTGTACAACTGGGTAGTTTAATATCCGCAGAAATATAATCTACATAATCAATAATTTCACTTAATTCGCCTGCCAGTGTAGCATTTGTTTCAAGATAAATCGGCAAGGGACAATGCGGAAGAAACTCTTTTAAAAACCCTGTTTGTAAAAGCGGTTCACCACCTGTAAGAGAAACAGAATGACAATCGGAATGTTTATTAACTTCTTCCAATAACTCTTCTACTGTATAAGTTTTACTGTTATCCCTGCTATAATCAGTATCACAAAAATTGCAGTCCAAATTGCAACCGCAAAATCTTATAAAAAGTTGTTTTACGCCTACAAAAAGTCCTTCACCTTGAATTGATACAAAAATTTCTTTAATTTTAGTTTTATCTGTCATTTGCATTATCTCTTATTATTGTTGTTGAGATTTCCGACAACTTTTTATATAAATTGATTTCCTCATTACTAAAAGTTTTCGGAATTCTTATTTCTACAATAATAATCATATCACCAATCTTTTCGTTTTGCACGATACCGCAACCCGAAAGTCGAATTTTTTGTCCGTTTTGTGTGCAAGGCGGAATTTTGACCTTATATTTATTCCCCATTAAATTTATTTCAATATCAGCACCCAATACTGCTTCAAATGGTGTTATTCCAACAGTTTTAATTATATTTAAACCATCGGTTTTATAATCTTTCGATTCTTTTACCAAAACTGTTATAAGCAAATCACCGTTTTGACCGCCATTAATACCAGTACAACCTTCATTTGCAAGTCTTATTTTAGCACCGTTTTTTATTCCGGCAGGTATTTTGACAGTAAATCTTCTATGTACTGACGTTTCACCTTTTCCTTTACAACACTCGCACAAAGAACCGTTTACAAATTTTCTTCCGCCACATTTTGGACATATACCGGTTTGAAGAACATTTATAACTTTTTCTACACCACTAACCGCTTCAAAAACTGTTATTTCAATATCTGCATAAATATTATCACCTTTTTTAGAAACTTTTTGTTCTTTACGCTCTGAATTATAAGAGTGACTATACTTAGAAACAAATTCATTCCAATTAAGATTAAACCCTTTGCTTTGTGGATTTTCAGTATAACTTGATTTCGATTTTGTTGATTTTGATTGAGTATTAGCAAACGAACTTGGTGAACCGTTTTTAGCATACTTATAAAAAGCTCTTGCTTTATCATAATTTGCTCGCTTATGAACATCCGAAAGAATTTCATACGCTTCATTAATTTCTTTAAAACGAGAAATTGCATCCATTGAATTACCTGCAATATCAGGATGCCAAACCCTTGCAAGTTTGCGATAAACATGTTTTATTGTTTCTGCAGAATCAGACTCTTGAACGCCAAGTATTTTATAATAATCTTTATCCATACCGAATGTTTAATGATATGAAAAAAAAAGTCAAGTAATTAAACGGCTAAATTTTAAACTCCAAGTGATGGTGCAATTTGAATAAATGTTCTGACTAAATCTGCATCCCATTGAGTACCGGCACCTTCTTCAAGTATAGAAACAGCTTTTTCAATATTCATACCTTTTCTGTATGGTCTGTCACTGATAAGAGCATGATAAGTATCGGCAATTGCAACAATTTTAGCCTCAAGCGGAATTTCTTCCCCTCTAAGTGAATCAGGATATCCTTTTCCGTCAATTCGTTCATGGTGATATTTTACAATCGGAATTAGATTATGCAATGATGCGTTTGGTCGCAAAACTTTATCTACGCCAATAATAGGGTGACGTTTCATAATTTTCCATTCATCATCGGATAAAGGCCCTTCCTTTTTAAGTACATTCTCAGGAATACCAATTTTTCCTACATCATGAAGCAACGCACCCCAGACAATCTTTTGAATTTCTTTTTCCGGTAAGTTAATTGCTCTTGCAAGAGCTTCCGAAAATTTTGAAACAGAAGTGGAATGACCTTTTGTATAAGGGTCTTTTGCATCGATTGCACTCGCAAGAGATCGTGCGATATCCCATATTTTATTTTCAGCCATATTATCTTCATTATGGAATTTCGCAATTAATTCATCTTCAAAATTGATGCCTAATTGAGTGTGCCTTTTTGTAACAACTTCCGCATAAGATTTTAAAGCGACATCATCCCAGAAATTGAAATCTTTTGAGCTTATAATGGCAGACATACCGTCTTTATAGCCTTTTGCTTGTGATATGTACATTGCCTGCTCCGCTAAAATTAATAATTTTTCCTTATCATCCGAACAATCAGGATAAGTAGCAACACCAACTGAAACTTTTATTGGCCCGATATTGTCAATAAAACAGCAAGAAAGTGAATATGTTAAATATTCCGCAACATATTTTGCCTGCTCTGATGATGTATTAGGCAAAATAACGGCAATCTCATCACCGCCATACCTTCCTGCAATATCACCTTTACGAACATTTTGACGAACTTTTTCGGCAACAAGTTTTATAACTTCATCACCTTTTGCGTGACCTAACTCACGATTTATCTTTGTAATGTTGTTTATGTCCATCATAATAACCGACAACTTTTGTTGTGTTGTTTCAGCACGTTTTATTTCATTGGAAAGAATTTCTTGAAATCCTCTGTGATTATACAAAAGCGTAAGTGCATCGGTATTAACATATTCTTCACTTTTTTCGGTTAATTCATGATTGTGTGTTACAAGTGCAATGAATCTGGCAATAATATTGTAAACCGTTGCATTTTGTTGCGCATTAGGTTCTTCAATAATAAATACACCAATGCATTTATTAGCTGATATAAGCGGAAATATTGCTGTTGAACAATTTTTATAATAAAAAAGTTTTAAATAGTCTTGTTTTGGCACAAAAAGCTGTTTATGTGAATTAAACACCTGTATAATGGGATTGTTGGTATCTTTTAAAAATATTTTTGTAGAATAGGTATTTTCAAGCTTATCTTGTAGTCTTAGATTTATACAATTTGACTGTTCTTTATAAAGTCCTACCGCAAAGAAATGAGAATCAACATTTTCTAAAATTATTGAATATATTTTGTTGTAAAACTCTGTAATATCATTTGTATCTGATATTTCAACCAATTTTTCCAATATGTTTTTATAATTTTTATAATTGAGATAATTAGAAGTTTCACTTTTGAAAATAGCATTTTGCATCGATAATACAGGTGATGCAGAAGAACTTCTGGTAAGCTCATTAACTTTAGATACCAGTTTTTCCTGAGAAATTGGAGTTGTTACGGCTTTATTGATAGCTGTTGGTTTATTTTTATCAGAAACTACTTTTTCTTTATTCACAACCTCACCTATAGATATAAAACAGTTAAAACCCGTGAAACCTTAAAATTGACTAATTTGTTACAAAAGTTAAAATTTTATAAAATATCCACTGCTTTCTTTCATGTTAACATTATTTTTTAATATTTCCAGAGCATAAACCTTTATATATTAAATTTTGTAAAGTTGTGTTTTATTAAAAATATTTGTAATATTTGACAGAAAACAGATTTTATTTTTAATAATAAATTTGAATATTTATCGTTTGGTATAAAAATTGAAAATTCATTTTGATTTTTATTTGATTTGAATGTTGTCATTCCGCCATGAAACTCAATTATTTTTCTTGCAAAATACATTTGAATCCCGTATCCAACGGTAGAAAATCGTGAATTTTCTCCAAACATTCTTGAATATTCTTCTCCCGAAAGATATTTTCCTTTGTATATTATCTTAATTATTGTATTTTTTCCTTTTTGGAAAGAAGAAATTGATATCAGACTACCCTTTTGGGCATAATTAACAGAAGCTTCCGTAATAAAATTCAGCGCTTTTTCTAAATAATAATTATCCGAATAAATTGTATTAAAATAAACATTATATTTTAAAGTCAAATCTTTTTTTTCAATTGCAGGTAAAAATTTATTATATGAATTTTTAATAAGATTATTAACATCAGAATACTCAGGGTTTAAAGAAATTTCGCCTGTTTCAATTTTATATGTATCTGTCAGCAATTTTATCATATCAAAAAATTGAATGGAAACTTCTTTAATATCTTCAATCATTTCGTTTTTGTTATATTTGTTTACCAGCTCCAAAGCTCTTATTTGAGCTAAAACCGAAACATTAAAATCATGTCCCAATGTATTTATAAAAAATTCCAATTGTTTTTTCTTTTCAAAATAAATTTTGAAATAGTTAAACAAAATAAAAACAAACATTAAAATAAAGAATATTAAGACATAATCTTTTTCAATCAACATAAATAGATTCCTATCTGGCTATTTATAAATATATTAACTTGAATTGATAAAATAAAAATTAGCCTGTCGGGCATATATTAATTAGCCAAGTTGAGTAATTGTTTATGAAGTTTTACATTATGAACTCTTAAATAATCGACACCTTTTTGAATTAAAGGATATGATATAGCTAATGAGAGGGAATCTTTTAAGTTATTATCATTTGAATCACTAATCTCCAAAAATGATTTTCTTGATAAACCAACCATTATAGGATAATTGAGCGAATAAAATTCATCTATACGATTTAAAAGTTCAAAATTATCTTCTTTTGATTTTCCAAAACCAATTCCAATATCAACTATAATTTTTGAAATTCCTTTTGATTTAGCTGATTCGATTTTGTCCAAAAGTTTTTGATAAACTTCCTCAACAACATCATTGTACTGCGGATTATTTTGCATATTTTGCGGAGTGCCTTTTGAATGTTGAATAACAATCTCGGCATTATATTTTGAAACCACATCAATCATTTTTGAATCGTATTCCATACCGGAAACATCATTTATTATTGAAACACCATTGTTTAAAGCAAAATCGGCAACCTCGGAACTCCTTGTATCCAAACTTATCGGAATATTTATATCTTTCAATTCCGAAAGAATCGGCTTTAATCTTTTTATTTGTTCATCAAGATTTGTTTCTTCAGAATACGGTCTTGTACTTTCAGCACCTATATCAATAATATTTGCACCATCATCTATTAATTGCATAATATGTTTAATAGCTTTATTTGGCTCTAAATACATACCACCGTCAGAAAATGAATCAGGAGTAACATTTACAATCCCAACCAGCTTGGTCTTAACCTTGCGAGGTTGAATTTCTTCAATAAGCTTATTTGATAAACTTCCAAGCGAAAATGGCTGTAATTTTAATTTTTCAGCTATCTTGCTTATTTGAGAATAACTTCCGCCTAATATTGCATCGGATTTTTGGATGTTTCCCGTAATAACTTCTCTATGTGTAGCACAATCAGCACCGACAGTCAGTGCGGTTTGTTTCAATATATTAACTTGCGCATTCGTCAAATCAAATATTTTGATGTTTTTATAAAAATATTTATCTCTTGCAACAGCTTTATATGTTGAATCAAAACCTATTTTTTCAAGCTCTGCTTCAATTTTTGTAGTTGCCAATGTTTTTATCTTAAAATCTTTCATAAGTGAATTTTAACATACAGTAAATTAGTTGAAAAGAAATAAAAAATATGAAATAATATAATTACTTTATATAGGTGTTTATTTTGTTCCTACATTTTTTATAAAAAGGGAGAGTAAGCTCTATAGATTGCGAAGTATACCCGTCGATACAAAATCGCCAGCGGGAAACGGATATTCTAAGGCGCTCACCCACCTGCAACTTAGCAGGTAACAAAATCACACTTATATAAAGTTTTATATTTTATGCAAACACTCTATTATTCTTGCTGTTGCGTCATATTTTGCAAGATAAGAGGCATTTTGCCGTAAATAATCCAACTTAACAGGATTATTTATAATTGATAAAAGGGCTTCTCTCAGACGATTCGGATCAAGGTCTTTGTCTTCGATATACAATGAAGCACCGTTTTCCAACATATTTTTAGCGTTAATTCTTTGATGATTAGCCGCAGCATAAGGATATGGTATAAGAATTGAGGCACATCCTGATGCGCAAATTTCCGAAAGACTTAAAGAACCGGCTCTTGAAACTACAATATCCGAAGCTTTTAAAACAGATATCATATCTGCAAAATATGGTTTTAATATCACATTTTCATCTTGTGCCCAAGCAGGATAAATATATCTGAGCTTTTCAATTACTTCATCATAATTCTTTTTGCCTGTTTGAAATATAATTTGCAAATTATAATCTTGTACAAACTCTTTTAATATTTCAACCATTGAATTATTTATGGTTTTTGCACCTTGAGAACCGCCCATGACGGTTAAGGTAAGCTTGTTTTTTAACCCGAGATTTTTTCTTGCTTCCTCTTTTGTAAGAATATTAAATTCTTGTCTAATCGGATTGCCTGTTACAATTGTTTTTCGATTTGGGATATATTTTTTTGCCTTTTCAAATGCAAGTGAAACACACTTTGCTTTCTTAGACAATTTTCGGGTAACAAGTCCCGGCATTGCATCGCAATCGTGCATCATATAAGGTGTTTTTGTAAAAATACAAGCAAAAAGCATTGGTGCAGAAACATAACCGCCTGTAGCAAAAACTGCATTCGGTTTATATTTTTTTATGTATTTTATTGAGTACAAAATCGCTCTGATTAAACGTACCCCCCAGTAAAAAATTTTTGGATTTAATTTTCTTGGCATGCCGGAAACCCCAACATGCAAGAACTTGTACCCTTTTTCAAGTGCAAGTTTAAGTTCCATATTACGTTTATTACCAACATAATAAACTTTTGCACCTTCTGCTTTAAGCGCATCCGCAACCGCCATTGCAGGGTAAATATGACCGCCTGTTCCGCCTCCTGTGATGAAATAGACTTTGCTATATATTTCTGGCATTATTATTATTCCTTATCCTTTTTACATTATCTTTTGAAATATTAAGTAAAATTCCAACCATCCATAATGATACCATAACCGAAGAACCACCGTAACTTATAAATGGCATTGGAACACCTGTCGCAGGCACAAATGAACTTGCAACCCACATATTCAAAAACCCTTGAAAACATATTGAAAAAGTTAAACCAAGTGCCAATAATTTTCCGTACATATCCTGACATTTTACCGCTATAATAAACCCCCTTTGTAAAATAGTCCAAAAAAGGCATATTATGAGCAAACAGCCCAAAAATCCGTGTTCTTCGCCAATGACTGCATAAATAAAGTCTGTATGTGCCTCCGGAAGCCATGCCAGTTTTTGTTTTGAGCTTCCGTATCCGACACCGTAAAATCCTCCCGATGCAAAAGCAACCATCGATTGAATAACATTATAGCCTGCTCCTAAAGGATCTGCTTCCGGATGAAGCCAAGTGGTAATTCTTGAAGATTGATAACCTCTCAACCCTTTCAATGCAAGCAATGCCGCAAAACAAGCACCGCTAATTGCAACAAACTGAATAGAACCTCCCGCACAAATATAAATTGCAACAGCAGTCGCCATAAGAAGTATTATCATACTCAAATTTGGTTGCATATATATTAAACCAAGCATTATCATAATTGGGATAAACGCTGTCGCAATCTTGGAATTATCCACAATTTTTGTATTTCTGTAAAATACACCGGCAAGAAGCATTACAATAGCAGGCTTCGCAAACTCTGACGGCTGTATACTCAATGGCCCGATGTTTATCCATCTTTGCGCGCCATTAACTGTCACACCTGCAATTTTAACCAAAACAAGCATTATTATAACAAAAATCGCATAAGGAAGAGTGTATGTCATAAGCTTTTTATAGTGAAAATTAGACAAAATTTTTAAACCGATAAAGCCGGCAGTTACACCTAACAACTGTTGTACCAGAAACCTTGTCGGATTAACTCCCATCTCAATGCACTTCGGTGCACTTGCGGAAAAAATTGCCATTAATCCTATAACCACAAGAAAAATAACAGATATTAACAAAACTCTGTCTGATTGCATGTTTTGAGAACTAAAATTTTCATTTGCTATATTTTTACTTTGATAAGACATATTTTTTAAACACTTCTCCTCTGTGTTCGTAACTGTTAAACATATCAAAACTTGCACAAGCGGGTGAAAGCAAAACCACATCAGGTTTTAAGTCGATAGCTTTATCAATCGCATTCTCCATAGAACTTTCTTTTATTATATTATCAAAACCGTTATTTTTTAAATTTTTTTCAAATCTTTCTGTCGCTTCGCCAATTAATAAAACGGTTTTTATATGTTTGTTTATAGAATCACACATTTCGGTTAAATCAGTATTTTTATCACGACCGCCCAATATAAGAGCAACATTTGTATTGTTGAAAGAATTTATTGCAACGATTGAAGCCTCCGGATTAGTAGCTTTTGAATCATTGTAAAAAGTAATTCCGTTCAATTCTCTAACCTTTTCCAATCTGTGTTCAGGTGATTTAAAGGTCATAATTTTTTCCATGATTGTTTCGTTATCCATACCGCATAACTTCGTACAAATAATCCCGCACATAATATTTTGATAATTATGATGACCTACGAGTCCACAATCCGAAATATTAATAATAAATTCCGACTTTCCGTTTTCTTTAAACCAAAAAGCATTATTTTTTATATAACAACAATTGTCATATTTATCTGTATCAAATCTGAAAACTTTTGAAGCTTTACACTCATTTGCAAATTCGGATAATTTTTTATCATTTTCATTTAAAACAACATATTTTGGTGCTTGTTTTCCACTAAAAATTTTTGCTTTAGCATTAAAATAATTTTCTAATCCGCCATGCCAGTCAATGTGATCAGGAGTAAAGTTTGTCCATACAGAGATAAAAGGCTTAAATTTTTCCGTCATTTGAGCCTGAAATGAACTTATTTCACAAACCAAATAATCATTATTTTCATTTATTAAAGTTGTAGGAGGGACACCGATATTACCGCAATACGGAGCTTTAAAATTTGCATTTAATATATGCGAAACAAGTGCTGTTGTCGTTGTTTTTCCATTAGTTCCGGTTATTGCAATAAATGGTGTATCGGTGTTTTCATAAGCAAATTCCACCTCAGAAATTATCGGAATATTTTTTTCTTTTAACATTCTAAAAATTTCTGATTTCGGAGGAATGCCGGGACTTGTAACTGCAAATTTTGCATCGGAAATGAACTTATCAGAGTGACCGTTTGTTTCAATTTTGATACCGAGCGACTTGAAATAATCTATTTTCTGCAAATATTCTTCTTTAGGCGGATTCCCTTCCGTAATGTATACATCATAACCTTTTTTTACCGCATACTCAGCCACGGCAATACCACTTTTTGACAATCCTAATATTAAAACTTTCTCTTTCATGTCCTTATCTCCGACTAAAAATATTTTATTCCAAAAAGCAAAGAAATAAAAGATATTTAGAATAAAAAAAATCATAAAGTTAACAAAAAATTTCAAATTCTCATCCTGAATATTGGCTGAATAAAAAATCTGAAATTAAAGCTGAACTTCAAAGAATGTAAATAAAGCAACTTAGATGGTAAAGTGCAATTTTTGCACTTAAAATCTGTTGGGTTTTACTGTATTGGAAGTCAAGAAGCTCGGATGTCAAGATGCCAGGCAGTTCGGAGGGCAAGAGGGTAAGAAGGCAGGATATTATATGTCGATTGACTTCCTGACATCCGAACTTTCCGACATCCGAGTTGCTTGCCTTACCACCATCCGTCAGTGTGTAGGAAGGGTGAAAACCATCATTTTTTCAAAAGTCCGGTTAAAATATAATACACTTATCCTATACTCAAACATAATAAAATAGCCTATAACAAAAGCCAAGGCTATTTTATTCGGCGGTAAGGACTCTGCCGAAGAAAAAGGTGACTAAATGTCACGTTTTTCTGAGAGGGGCGAACCCCGGTTCAACGAAGTTGAATAGGGTTCAATTCCTAAAACAAAAAGCTCTCAAAAAAGAGCTTTTATTGGTGGCGCAATACTGTCCCAAATAAATCCGGATAAATATACCTGTCATCCTGAACAGCCGTATAATACAGACAATAGTTTTATAGTTAAGACATAAATCTGAGACGTATTTTAGAATCTAACTAACTTGTAGTTTTAATTGATTATGGGTAAAATTCCGAACAGTTTGAAAATCAAGTATTTACGTATGTTTATACTGATATATATTTTTATGTATATTAAGTCGAAATTTTTTTCGTCATTGCGAGTGAAACGAAGCAATCCATTTGGGTTTTAGCCGTATCCGACTATGTGATAATTTATAACTATAAACTTGCACAAAATACACTTTTCTTGCACTTTTTTGTACACATTTGCACTAAAAATTTGTCGTGTTTTATATAATATGCCGACTGTTCCTCTCCAAGGGAGAGGATAGAATTTTACAAAACTTGTTTTGTACAAAATTCTTGGTGAGGGTTTTGCAATTTGTTATTCCGCTACAATGTTGAGTTTCACCGAACCTACAAACTTCTACCCACCATAAGTTCTGAAAAATGATTGGTTTCCCCCACCCTATCGGCTGAAATGTTGAGTTAAAAACTCAACCTACCTACTACAGACTTATAATTTGTAATTTTGACAAAAATTATTTTACTAAATTTGAGAAATAATCCACAGATTCATTTGCTTTTACGAAATTAATATGAGGAAATTTTGATTTTAATTCATTAATAATGCTATAATAAACATCATTTACGATGACGTTTTCTATTCCATCATCAATCAATGTTTTTCCTTTTCCTGAAACGATTATAAAACTGCCATCTGTATATGCTGAACCTGCACACCCTAACCCTGCACCGACTCCCTGTTGACCGGTAAGAGGGGCAGTATGAAAAGGTCTTGTTTTATCAATTCCTTTTGTAAGCAGTTCATTTAATTGTTTTAATTGTTCAGGAATGTTTGCTTTTGCTAAACCATGAGCATCAAATTGATTTCCGATTTTAGAATTTAGGCTAGCAAGATGAATCATTGCATCAAGATTAGCATCTGTCGGAATTTTAATATTTGGAAATGCTTTTTTATACAAATTAATTAGTTCATTTTCACTAAAACCTTTATTAAATTTATTACAAAATTTAACATAACGATTTATTATATTCGGATTATCGAGTGCCTCACAAACCCTTACTAGTTTCTTACCTTCAAATATTGATACAGATTTTAAAAGTTCATCCGGCAATACTTCTAATATATATGGATTTTGAAGCGAAAACTTACTGTTTCCGGCAATTTTTGTTGTGCCATTAAGTAAAATTGGCTGACTTTTTTTATATGCATTTAATATAATTGAACCCCAATTTGTCATAGAAATTTCCTCATATATATAAAGTTTTTCTCATTTAAAAAATTGCCTGATTATTGTAATTTATTTACACAATTTGCTCAAATTTAACATAACGTAACAAGTTCTATGTCCTAGTTCAAATACATATTAGACTAAAAAGAACTTTTAATAGAAACTAAAAAAGGAAAGGAGTCTAATATGACACAAATAAAGAATGTATGGAATTTATCATTAAAATACAGCCCATTTAATTTAAGCGAAGAAGCAAAATATAGATATGACTGTATAGTAAAGTATAAAAGAAGTCCTAAAATGAATGGATATGTAGAAAGAGCAAATGAAACATATCGTTATGAATTTTGGAATGTTTATGAAATACCTGATACTATTGAAGAAACAAGAAAATTGTTAAGAAAGTTTGAGTACAAATACAATTGTGAAAGAATGCATCAAAGCCTAAATTACTTGACACCTATGGAATATTACTATAAATTAAAAGATAAATGTGCTTAGTCTAATATGTGTTGAACTAGGACACGGGGTTGAAATTGGTATAAACATGCTTTATACTGTGTATGCGAACATTGAAAT
>JAKSUR010000031.1 GCA_024408765.1 bacterium
TTGAGTTTACTACACTTTAGGCGTTAGTGTTGCGATTACTTCTTGAATGAAGACACAAAATCATATTTTGCTCGTCCATATTGCAGTAATGATAAAGGGACTGTAGAAAATATAAATGGTTTAATCAGAAGGTTCTTCCCAAAAGGAACAAACTTTGATAATATATCAGAAGAAGAAATCGCGTACGTTGAAGATTGGATTAACAACAGACCAATGAAAATACACAATTATATGACACCTAAACAAATTTTTCAACTTAATAGTGTTGCGATTGCTTCTTGAATGTGGGCTTTGCATAATGTAAACTTTTATGTTAATTTAGTACCTATAGAAAAGTATATGCAACATAAGAAGGAGAAAAAGATGGCACAAAGAATAGGTATTGATGTTGGCGGAACTAATGTAAAAATAGCGCTGGTTAGCGATAAAGGAAAAATTATTTATTCAAATTCAATTCCTACTCGTGCCGAAATGGGTTATGAATATACAATAAACAGTATAAAAGAAGCCATAGAGAATTTATTAAAAGAAACTAAATTAACCACAAAAAATATTGAAGGCATGGGTTTTGGTTTTCCGGGGCAAATAGACTGCCAAAAAGGAATTGTAAGACTTGCACCAAACATTCCGGGGTGGGTAAATATTCCTATTGCGGAAATTATGGAAAAGGAATTTGGTATACCGACAAGAGTTGATAATGATGTTAGAACGGCCGCACTGGGAGAATTAAATTACGGAGCAGGCGTGGGTTGCCAAAATCTCGTTTGTATAACAGTAGGTACAGGTATCGGGTCCGGTATTGTTATTAACGGCAAATTGGTTCGAGGTGCTTCTAATGCGGCAGGCGAACTTGGGCATATAAAATTAAATATGCAAGACGGGCCTTTATGCGGATGCGGTGACAGGGGATGTTTAGAGGCTTATGCTTCCGGGCCTTCCATTGTAGCTTTGGCCGAAGAATACATAAAAGGCGGTAAATCTACAAAATACAGAGAACTTGCAAATCCTGATATTACTCCATATATCGTTGCGGTTGCAGCCAAAGAAGGTGATCCTGTTGCAAAACAGATTTTTAAGATTATGGGTGAATATATAGGAATAGGTTTAACAAGTGTTGTTAATCTTCTTAACCCTGAAAAAATTATAATCGGTGGTGGAGTCGCTGATGCCGGTGATATATTGTTTAATCCGATTAGAGAAACAATTGCAAAACGTGCAATGACTATTCAAAGAGAAGCAGTTACCATTGTGCCTGCGCAACTTGGAAATACCGCAGGTGTGATAGGTGCAAGTTTGCTTATAAATTCATAAACTTTAACTGCTTATAAGATGCGATTTTGTTGTTTTTGTTCAACCACCACACGCATTTGTAGTTTTCGCTTTGCTCAAACACAACTGCTCCTTCCTCCAAAGAGAGTGTGTCTTTTTTCATGACATTCTGCACTCTTTTGGATAATTACACTAATTCAAAAAAGAAAGGTGCAAAAAATTACACCCTATTTTTTACATCCTCTCCATTGGGAGAGGATAAAATTTTGCAAAACTTATTTAGCTAAAATTCTTAGCGAGGGTAAATCATGCCTGTCATCTTGCCATCCAAGCTTCTTAACTTCCCAGCTGCCCAGCTGCCACCCCCCTCCCCCACCAAAAAAAATTTCCAAATTCGCAAAGTTCATTAAGATTATGTAAAGGCTACTGAAACATGTGGTAAACTTGAATTATAAAGAATTGTAGAATATAGGAGGAGAAAACTATGATACCAATTATTGATTCAAAAAGGCAGTATGCTACAATCGGAGCAGAAATCGAAAAAGCTGTTTGTGAAGTGCTTCGTTCGGGGTCATACATCCTGGGACCAAATGTAAAAGCACTTGAAGCTGAACTCGCTAAATATATAGGTTGCAATTATACGGTAGGACTTAATTCAGGAACAGATGCTTTGCATATTGCACTAAGAGCATTGGATATAGGCGTCGGAGATGAAGTTATTACAACTGCATTCACATTCGTTGCTACAACAGAATCTATTGAAATCGTTGGTGCTACGCCTGTTTTTTTTTTTTTTTTTCCTGATACTTTCAATATTGATGCTGACAAGATTGAAAACCTTATAACACCAAGAACAAAAGCTATTATGCCTGTTCACCTTTATGGTCAGCCTTGTGATATGGATAAAATCATGGATATTGCAAAACGCCATAATTTATATGTTATTGAAGATTGCTGTCAGGCAATTGGTGCAAAATATAAAGGACAAAATGTCGGTACATTCGGAGATATAGGTTGTTACAGTTTTTATCCGACAAAAAATCTCGGCGGAATGGGTGACGGTGGTTTAATTACGGTAAACAGCGAAAACCTTAAAAACAGAATTATTGCATTGCGTAATCACGGTGGCGCTATAAGATATCATCATGACGAAGTTGGTGTTAATTCTCGTTTAGATGAAATTCAAGCAGCTATTTTAAGAGTAAAATTAAACTATATTGACGAATGGAATAATTCAAGAAGAAATCATGCTTTAACATACAATGAATTACTTGCTGATTGTACGGATATTCAAACCCCAAAAGAACTTGCAGACACTCATTGTGTTTATCATCAATATACGGTTAAAATTCCTAACAGAGATGAAATTCATAAAATGTTGCAAGAATCAGGTATTGGTGCAATGCTTTATTACCCAATTCCACTTCACATGCAAAAAGTTCATGCTCATCTTGGCTACAAAATGGGCGATTTACCAATTACGGAAAAAAATACGGAAATGGTTATTTCACTTCCTATGTTCCCTGAACTTACTCTTGAAGAACAAAAAACAGTTGCTTCTACATTGATAAGTTGCATTGAAAAATCAAAAGCTCTTGTGTAATAAAATAAGAATAAAATAAAAAACTGCCACGATTAAAACTTGTGGCAGTTTTTATTATATTAAATGGTTTCCAAATAATAATAAACCGATTATAACACTGATTACAGATGCTATCATAACCGCCCCTGCCGAAATATCTTTTGCCATTCCAACCATTTTCGAGTACTTGTTGTGATAAATTGAATCAAGTGCAAATTCTATTGCTGTATTAAGCATTTCCGAAACAATCACAAGCGCAATAGCAATAAGTAATATGCAAAACTCTATCGCATCAAATTCAAAGAAATATCCCGCAAAAATAACCAATGCGGCTATTAAAATATGTATTTTAATATTTGTTTCGCTTTTAAAAACCAGCCTAAATCCTTTTCTGGCATTTTTAAAAGTATTATTAAACCCTTGTGCTTTAAATCTGCTCATAATTTATACATTCCAATGCTTTCCGTTGTTCCGTTATAACAAAATTGTACTCTGCTTCATCTCTGTGGTCAAATCCTAAAAGGTGCATAAGCCCATGGCTTATTAAAAAATACAATTCCTGCTCTCTGTTCTTTGCTAAGCTTACGTCTTTATTAACCATTTCCATAACCTTGTCCAAAGCAATTACAATTTCGCCTAAATTAATATCCTCATCAAAAATAAATCTGTTTTCATCATCAGCAAATATCGCAAATGTAATTATATCAGCAGGCTTATCTTTATCTCTATAATCTCTGTTTAATTCATGTGTCTTACAAGAATCACAAAAAACAATGTCAAGAGTAATGGACTTGTAAATATATCCGCATAGACAAGAAGCTTCACCCAGTTCATTTATAAAATGTTTTAGCAAAATCTTAGTTTTTTCTGCTATATCTTTTTCATTAACATTCCAATTGGGATAAATATTTTCTGTAAAGACATTAATTGTTGTCATTTTTTTTACTTTCAAGCTCCTTAATTTTTGACTCAAAATCACTGTCTAAAATCGCAGGAATAACATTTTGCACCGCATTTTCATCACCGGATTTTTGGCTGGAAGCATTTTCAAATTTATTATTTTTTCCAAGTTCTTGCGCCAAATCATTGTGGTACTTAATTCTTTTATGATGCATTCCTCTTAACATTCTGGAAAATGTATCTGCAATAACTTTCAAATCTTTAAGCGTCAACGGAGAATCCTCTAATTGACCGTCATTTAATCTCTCTTTAATAATTTTTTGTATTATTTCATCAATTTCTTCATTGGAAGGATTCTTAGCTGCTCTGACAGCAGACTCAACCGCATCTGCGAGCATTAATATAGCAGTTTCTTTCATATTAGGTTTTGGTCCGGGGTATCTGAATTGTTCTTCTTTAACATTTTCAGAACCTTCTTCTTTTAAAGCTTCATTATAAAAATAACTGACAAGACTTGTTCCATGATGTTGCATTATAAAATTATTTATAACTTGCGGAAGATGATATTCTTTTGCAAGTTCCGCACCATCCTTTGGATGAGCTGTAATCAACATTTTACTAAACCTCGGTGCATAAGTTTTGTGAGGGTTTTCAATCCCATAAAAAGATTGATTCTCAACAAAAAACATAGGTCGAAGCAATTTACCGATATCATGATACATTGTACCGACTCTCGCCAAAACCGGATTCGCTCCAATTGCTTCCGCAGCAGCTTCAACCAGTTGTGATACAATAAGGCTGTGGTTGTACGTTCCCGGAGCATCAGATAATAATCTTTTCAATAGTTTACTGTCAACAAGTTCAGCTAATCCGTACGGAGTCATTATTCCAAACATATTTTCAATTATGGGAAGTATTCCTAACAATAAAATTCCGCTTATTACAAAACAATTAAGAACAATATAACCCAAATCCTTAAATATCAATAAATTGTCTATGCTCATCATATATTTTTCAAGGAAATAAATGCTTCCTACAATTAATATTCCGGCCAAAGAAATTTTCAAACTTATTAATAACAAATCTGAGCGTTTGGAAAACTTTAATTGAGAAACAGCTGTAACTGCAACTGTATTCAATAATACAAATGCAACTATAACTTCTGTTGAATAATGCATTCCGACCGAAAGCAATGCCAATAAAATCGTGGATGCAAAAAAAGCATTCCTTGGAGTTGTAAATATTGAAATCAAAATTGTATATGCAGGAATTGGAAGTATATACGGTGAAAATCCTGTTGGTAATATTGCAGCAATTAAAGCTACCAACATAGTAAATGCTGCCATTATCATCATATAATTCTTATTATAATAAGATTTCTCAAAATTCTTTTCATATTGAATAAACACAAAAGTAAATAATGCAACAAGAAGATAAATGCCGGCAATACCTCCGAAATTGACTTCTAAAACATTATATCCTGCTGCACGAAGAGCATCACTTTTTAATTTAGTTACAGGTTCACCGTCAAAAACTATTTTTTGACCTTTCTTAAATACAACTTCATAAGGTTTTACTGAATTTTGGGCATTTTTCTTTGCGATTTCCGTTGCAAATTCATCTACAACTAAATTCGGAACGATAACTTGATTTAATAGAGATGTTATAAGATTAATTTGACCTCTTTGAGTTGCAACCGGAATATTTTTACTTATTATATTTTTAATGTTATTATCCTCAAAATCCTTCGCAGAAATTCCCGATTTTAAAATACTAATCAAAGTAACTTTTGATTTTTCAAATAATAATCTTAAATCCGCATCACTGCTTTTCAACAAATATTCAACAATATTCTTTGAAGGAGTTACTTCAAATAACATACCGATTTCGTCAATTTTTAATTCCGCTGATGCTTCTTTTTCCCTGATTTTAATTACTGATTTTTCTAAAGTATCAAGACTGGATATTATAAATTCATCATCAGCCTGAGTCAAAATAGGATCAATCGCTTGTGCAATTTCTTTTTTATGTTGCTCCGTTTTCTTTGTATCAATAACCTTAATATCTTTTTGCGCAACTATATCACGTTTACTTATTCCGTTTTCAATTACTTTTTGAAAAAAGTAGTTTTGTGATGATATGGCAGTTGTTATAAAAAATGTAAATAATATAAAACAAACAGCTTTTCTGAATTTTTTTGATAATATGAAATCTAAAAATTTTTCCATTAAATTACCTCATTTTTTAAACCTTATAAACTATATAAAATTATCCTTTTTTAATAACGAATCCGCATTTTGTACAAGCAAGAACATTTCCCGTACTATCAACCGGCATGAAATTGTGCTTGCAAGTCAGAGCCTCATCAACTTCTTTAAAATCCGGCTTTTTCGGTTTGATATCCTTAGTTTGTCTTTTGTTCAACCATTTTATAAAAACTTCTGTAATATACATCGTTATATTTTGAATCCGCATGGCAAGAAATAACTCAGTTTCTTAATTTCTAATTGACCAAGCTTTTCTGTAATAACATCTATCTCTTCATCTTTACTTTCAAACTCATTCATTACCTGCCTGCAAGCACCGCATGGATAACAAGAATCAGTATTTGGAGAATATATAGCTACCGCCAGTATTTTTTGTTCACCTTCGGATATTGCTTTAAAGATTGCACATCTTTCCGCACAAATTGATAATCCAAAAGATGAATTTTCCACATTACATCCCTGATAAATATTTCCGCTTGAAGCCAACACGGCCGCGCCTACAACAAACTTTGAAAAAGGAGAATATGAATGCTTTGAAGCATCTTTTGCTTTATCCATTAATAAATTATAATCAATATTCATATCCTATATACTATCCTATTTTTAATAAATTAAATCCGTTAATTGATTGATATTAAACATTGCCTGTTGAACTGTTTCTGTCATCTTCCAATTGTTTTAATTGTTTTGCATCAACCTTTTCATCATCCGCATAATTTGTTATACTTGGAACATCTATATCAACATTGATATTTGCATCCACCATTTCAATTTCATTCTTTTCAAATTCTTTAATTTTTCCATCCTCAAATTTAACCGCAACGGAATTATTAAGAAACTTGATATAACAAACTTTTCCAAGCCCTGAGGATGTCATTACCGTTGAACCGACAGGTGGCATACCCTTTGCAGCTTCAATATAATTCGGATATTCATAAGTTAAACAACACAACAAACGACCACAAATGCCCGAGATTTTAGAAGGCGCAATCGGCATTCCCTGATCTTTTGCAAGCTTAACATTGATTGATTCAAATTTTCTTAAATATGAAGAACAGCAGAAAGGTTTGCCGCAAAGACCTGCACCATCCATAATAGACGATTCGTCACGAACTCCTATATGCCTTAAATCAATTCTTACACGCTTAAATACTTGTGTTAAATCTTTTAACAATTCCCGAAAATCAACACGTTCCGGCGCTGTATAATAAAATGATATTTTCCTTTTATCAAAAGTAAACCTGCATTGAACAAGATTCATGACCAGTTTGTGCTTTTCTATAAGCTCTTTGCATTTAAAAAATGAAGTTATTTCTTCTTTTTTAATATCTTCATAAATCATCATGTCTTCTTGCGTCATTTCACGAATAAACTTGAAAGCTTCAGGCGTATCCTTAGATTCCTCCATTAATTTTGCAACATTAGGACATACAAAAAATGCCTTTAAAACTTCTTCACCCTTTTCTGTATTAACAAGAACCAATTTATCATTAATATCTTTGTCATCAGGCACATTTGAAAGCGGAACAATAACATTCTTAAGGTATTTAACCGCATACTTTATCATAATTTTCTTCCTTTTTAAGTTTCCTGTTCATCAATTTTGACAATACTTCAGCCGGTGTGATATCCGTATAAACAGCTTCATAAATAGCGTTGGAAATAGGAACTTCTATATCAAGTTTTTTAGCTAAATCACAAACAGCTTTAGAAGTTTTAACCCCTTCCGCAACCGAACCCAATTCCGAAAGTATGTCATTAATTTTTTTACCTTTACCAAGCAGTGAACCCACTGTGTAATTTCTCGACATCGGGCTTGAACAGGTTGCTATTAAATCGCCCATGCCTGATAGTCCGTACAAAGTTGAAGGATTAGCACCAAGTTTTATGCTTAATCTTACAATTTCAGCCATGCCTCTCGTTAAAAGACTTCCCATACAGTTGTCACCAAGCTCCATTTCGTGAGCAAATCCGGAAGCTATTGCAATAACATTTTTTAAACTTCCGCCAAGCTCAACTCCTATAACATCATTGTTTGTATACAACCTGAATCGATTTGGAACAGTCATTGCTTTTTGTACAAATTCAGCAGTTTCAATATCTTCACAAGCAACAGAAGCAGCTGTCGGTTTTCCCATCAAAACTTCTTTTGCGAGAGTCGGCCCCGAAAGTATAACGATTTTTTGTTCAGGAAGGACATCTTTTATAACTTCAGACATTCTCATAAGAGAATTTAGTTCTAACCCCTTTGAAGCATTAACAAGCGGTATATTTGGATTAATTTCGGCTGTTTTAAGTTGCTCACAAACAGGTCGAACGCCTGATGTCGCAACAACAGAAAGTATTATATCCGCATCTTTTATTGCTTCTTTGAGATCGGAAGTTACTATAACTCTTTTATCAAGCTGGACTTCCAGAGGCTTTGAGCAATGCTTGTTTATTGCTAAATCTTCACTGATATCGGCATCTCTACCCCAAATTGTAATATCGTCAAAATTATCATTCATTAACCAGGCAAGAGTTAAACCCCAACACCCCGGCCCTAAAACAGTAAGTTTCATAAAAGTTACTCCTTCTATAATATAAATTATACTATAAGTTTGTACTTGATAGTATAAAGAACTCTATTTATTAAATTTTGTAAATAAATTTTTATATTTTGAAATTCAATATCGTTTTAATAACTTATATTATAATGAGAGACTTTTAAGATGTATAAAATATTAAATAAAGATACTGGTGATAATAAATGGCTTGATATAGCGGACTTAACTTTTAAAAGTTCTTTTCAAAGCTTTGATTTAAAGCATCAACAAATTTTTGATGCTGATAATAACAATCCAAATGGCGGTTATACTCTTAATTTAAAAAACAAGGATACCTATTTGTTATTTGATAACTTAGCCAAAAAAGATCAATTTGATTCCGTACTTTCAGAAGGTGACATACTGGAATTAAATCATGATTTTAAAGTATTACGACAGAATGATGTGAATTATAATAAATCAAATGAACAAAAACAAATAAAAATAATTGATGAGAATCTTGATTTGCTACTGGGAAAAGACTCTACAAGAGTATTGAAAAAAATAAAAACAAAAGAAAGAAAGACTATTTTATTATATGAGACCGAAAATTCAAAAATTGAAGTTGTAATAAAAGAAAATAAGATAAAAATAAACGTGAAAGAAAAAACTTGGTTTTTTCCTAAAACAAATAAAACAGTAAAAATTACTGATGAATCAATTTCAGTTGAATCAGAAGTCGGTACTTCTGATTATTCTTTAACATTCATTCCAAAAGAGAAAAAAGAAAATTATCAAACTGTTACTTATCGCAATAAAGCAACAAAGCATGTAATGACAGATAATGATGATATGAAATCAATATCAGAAATTTGGGGAATACCGCAAGATGTATTAGAAGCTACCAATGCACCTTTCAATGATATTGCAGGCAAAAAACTTAAAATTCCTGTTGATAAAATAAGAGAGTCATACTCATATACCGTAAAAGAAGGTGAAACATATAATTCAATAGCAAAAAAATTAAATATCAATAAACATGACTTAGAAAATATTAATAAAATATACACATTGCCTGCTGTCGGTAAAAAAATAAAAATACCGATTGCGGGTAATAATAACAAAAAATGCAAATATAAAGTACAAGAAAATGATACATTTGAATCAATAGCAGAAATGTATAATATGACAGTTCAAGATTTATATTCAGCTAATAAACGACTTGGAGAAATACAAGTGCTTGAAAACGGTATGAATATAATTATTCCTCAAACGACTTTTAATGAATCATATATATACAAAGCAAATGACACTGAAGCTATTGAAGATATAGCAAAAGAACATAATGTTGATTTGACAAAAATTAAAATAAATAATAGCAAATATTCTGATTATACAGCATTGAACACCGGTGAAAAAGCAATAATTCCTGAATACGAGCATGTACTCCCTGTTACGGAAGATAATGTGCAATTAATTCCCGAATATGTATATACGGTTGAAGAAGGTATGACACTTACTAAGCTTGCAAATGATTTAGGCATGTCTACTTACCAGATACTTATGGCTAATGACTTTTTAATACAAAAAAACAAAAACGGAGAATTTAAAACAGACTCAGATAACAATTTTATATACAATCCTATTGAGGCAGGTCAAAAAATAACAATTCCAAAACATAAAAAAGTTATAGGACTTAAAAATCATGACTATAAATCTATAGCTCAAGAAGTTGGCGTAAGTGAATCATATATTATTGACATATTACTCGGAATAGAAGTTGGAAGAAAATTTTTAGATCCTTCGTATGACCTTATGCCTTATGACGATAAAAGGGTTCGTTCACATAATAAAAACATGTTAAAGAAAGGAACACTAAAAGGAACATTAACCATTGGGTTTGGACATACCGGAAGAGTATTTGGTAATGTTATGACAAAAAATAATTGGGAGAATATTTCGATAACAGAAGAGGAGGCTTATTTATTATTAGCGCAAGATATTATGAAGGCAAAAGAAGAAGCTATAACTTATTTTGGCGAAGATAAATTTAATAGTGCGCCACTGTCTATTCAAGAAGCCTTAATTGATATTGCCTTTAATAAAGGTGTTTCAGGATTTGAAAGAAGCAATAGCACTGCTTATCTTAAAAATGATATAGAAAATGCAATTAGTACAAACGATTGGACAACTGTCGCTAAGCATACAATATTAGAGCCAACGGTTGATCATGGTCTAAAAAAGAGAAATTTATACAGAATAATTCTTGCTTGCAAAGATTTGCCTGACAACGATCGAGAACGAGTAATGAATGATATGAAATATTATTATGACAAAGTATATAAATTGTTTAGTTCAAAAAACAGAATAAACACAAGAAATGAATTTGAAAAAGCTTGGAAACAAACTCTGGAAACAGGTTGGTTTCAAGAAAATGTTTTTAACAGAGAAGATATCTACAAATACTCAGATACTCCCCAGCGCTCTTCTTAACACGCCATGGTTTTTGCGTAAAAGCTCTTTTGATGTTTCCTGAGTCATTTTACCCCTAAGCATTAAGATTGCGACTTTAACCTTCCAATCACATTCAATAAGTGTTTGTAGTGCGACAGAAGCTTGCACTCCCGCAAGTTCTGCCACAATTCTTATCGCTCTGTCCTTAAGTTTTTCATTTGTCGGCATAAGGTCAATCATAAAGTTTTCATAAGTTTTACCAATCTTTATCATTGAACCTGTTGTAAGCATATTAAGCACCATTTTTGTTGCCGTTCCGGCTTTCATTCTGCTTGAACCGGCAATAACCTCAGGCCCGACTTCGACACAAATACCAAGACTAACCTCTTCCAAAATAGCCGCTTTATGGTTACAAGTGATTGCAATTGTTTTACAACAAGCACTTTCTGCCTGCTTAAGAACTCCCAAAATATACTTAGGATTACCGCTTGCAGAAATCACTACGCAAACATCATCTCTTGATAAAATTTTTGCATCTTCAACTCCAAGTTCAAAATTATCCTCCGCACCTTCAACCGCAGTCCTGAGTGCTTTATCACCGCCTGCAATAATTCCCTGCACCATAAACGGTGAAACTCCAAATGTCGGAGGACACTCAGAAGCATCTAACACTCCTAATCTGCCTGACGTTCCGGCTCCGAAATAATATAATTTTCCGCCCAATAAAAACTGTTTAGCAATTATATCTATTGCTCTTGCTATATTTTCACTTTCCTCTTCAACAGAATCAGCAATTAGTTTATCTTCTTCATTGATTTTTTTAACAATTTCAATTGTAGGAAGCAAATCAATATTCTTGGTATTTTCGTTTCTGTACTCTGTAATAATTTCACTCATAACAAAAACTCCATGTTTTTATATTAATCAATTGTTTTAATAAGATTCGCCATTTCGATTGCGGATTTTGCAGCATCTGAGCCCTTGTTACCGGCTTTTGTTCCTGCTCTTTCAATTGCCTGTTCAAGATTTTCGGTCGTTAAAACACCAAATATTACAGGAATGCCGGTTTCGAGAGAAACAGACGCAACGCCTTTTGAAACTTCCGCGCAAACATAATCATAATGAGATGTTGAGCCTTTAATAACAGCCCCTAAGGTAATTATTGCACTATATTTTCCTGTATTTGCGCATTTTTTTGCAACCAATGGAATCTCAAATGCTCCGGGACACCATATAATATCGATATTTGAATCTTCAACACCATGTCTTTTCAATTCGTCAACCGCACCTGATAACAATTTCCCGCTAATAAATTCATTAAATCTTGAAACTATAATACAAAATTTTTCATTTGTGACAGTAAGTAATCCCTCGTACGTTTTCACTTTGCTTTCTCCTTAAAATACGAGTTAATTTTAACATAAAATGCAAAGGTTTTCTACTAATCACACAAAATCGGATTAATATAACTTAACAGATTTGAGATTTTTTAAATATTTTGTAAAATATTGTGGGGAGGTTTTATTACCCGTAAATTTTAAGGATTGGTTGTATGAATTTTAAAAAATTGGGATATATTTTGGGAGGGTTGTTTCTGACACTGTTACCTTCATCGGCGGCAATGACATTTCCTAACATAAATATAGGTTTACAAACAGCAAATACTCCGCAAGATTTTACAAACGGATTGCAAATTTTAATTTGGTTAACGATTTTAACCCTTGCTCCGAGTATTTTAATTATGACAACTTGTTTTGTAAGATTGGTTGTAGTTTTGGCTCTTACAAGACAGGCACTTGGTGCAGGAAATTTACCTCCAAATCAGGTTTTGACAAGTTTGGCTTTGATTTTGACATTTTTTATTATGGCACCTACGTTTAATGATATTAATGAACAAGCACTGCAACCTTACATGAACAATCAAATTACACAACAAGTTGCATTAGACAGAGGAATTCAACCCATAAGGAAATTTATGTTTAAGCAAACTCATGAAAAAGAACTGGCATTGTTTGTAAGAATGGGAAAAATTGAAAAACCAAAAACTCAGGAGGATGTTCCTACTTACATTTTGCTGCCGGCTTTTATATTAAGTGAGCTAAAAACAGCATTTACAATAGGCTTTGTTGTATACCTTCCATTTTTGGTTATTGATATTGTGGTTTCTTCGGTACTTGTATCAATGGGTATGATGTTTTTACCACCTTCTATGATTGCACTTCCTTTTAAATTAATAATGTTTGTAATGGTAGACGGTTGGTACCTTATAGTTAAGTCGCTTGTGGACAGCTTTGTGAGGTAAAAATGCAAGATATAGTAATAACTCTTTTACAAAAAATGTTTATATTGACACTCCAAATGGCTGTACCGATTCTTTTGGTCGGTGTAGTTTTGGGTTTAATGGTAAGTATATTTCAAACAGTTACGCAAATTCAGGAATCAACTTTGACATTTGTTCCCAAAATCGTAGGTTGCGTTATGCTTCTTATATTTCTTATGCCATGGATGTTTAATGTTTTTATAACAGCGGTTCATGAGTTTTACAATACAATTCCGCAGTTAATAGGAGCGTTTTGATGTTTAATCTGGATGTTCTTTTTTCTGTCGGAAATATTATATTGTTTATAGCAATTTTAACCAGATTATCAGGACTTTTTATGTCCGCACCATTATTTTCTACATATCCGATTCCAAATCAGGTTAAAATATGGCTATCTGCTTTAATTGCTTTTATATTGTTTCCAATAATACAAACAAACACATCTTTTGTTGCACCGAATTCAGTCCCGGCTTTAACTTTAATTTTATTTAAGGAGTTTTTAATAGGCTACTCGATTGGTTTTTGCGCAAATATAATGTTTGCCGGCATAGAACTCGGGGTTAATACCTTTACAATACAAATGGGATTATCGGCAGATCAAGCTTTAAACCCGACATCAGGCGGAAATTCTCCTGTTCTCACACAAGCATATACCTATCTCGCTTCAATGCTTTTTATTGCATTAGGTGCTCATAGGTGGCTTTTTGCAGCTGTGTATAACAGTTTTAAAGCAATGCCTGTCGGATATACTTTCACATTTTCATCAGGAATGGTTGAACAAATTGTAATAATATCAGGGCAATTATTTTCGCTCGCATTAAGCATTGCAATTCCAATCTTTGGAATTTTGTTTATTACGGATATTTTATTGGGTTTTACTTCAAAAATGATGCCACAAATGAATATTTTTATGGTTTCATTACCTTTAAAAATATATTTAGGTTTATTATTATCACTAATGTTTATGCGACCGATGGCAGAACATTTTTCAATTATTATAGAACAGTTCTTAACAAAAATAGCAATGATATTTTAAGAAAGGAAAATTCAAGAATCACGGATTAATATATGGGAAACGAAGCAGCAGAAAAAACCGAAGAAGCGACCTCCCGACGGCGACAGAAGGAACGAGAGAGGGGTAATGTTTCAAAGAGTAAAGATTTTGAATCTGCACTTGTAATGGCAGGTGCTATAGGTTTGTTGGCTATTTTTTCCGGTTACATGTTTACTACTATTACCAATATGATGAAAGAAACATTCAGTAATCTGGAATACTTTGATGCAACAAATGCAATCGGAATTCTTTTTCCATATTTTAAATATTACGGAATGATTGTACTACCTTTCTTTGTGTTTTTATGTATTATTGCAATTATTGTTGTCAGAATGGATGTTGGTCAGGTTTTTGCATTAGAAAAAGTAAAAATTGATTTTAAAAACATAGGGCCTAAAAAAATTCTTGAAGGTTTTAAAAGACTTGTAAACCCTTTTCAACCGAGAACAATGGTCGAATTTGCAAAATCAATTCTTAAAATTTTAATAGTAGGAGCTTGCGGTTATTCGGCAGTTAATAGCCGAAAAGGAGATTTGCTTGGACTTGTTGGCTTAGAAATTCCGCTTGCATTAAATATTGTCGGCTCGATTCTCATAAACATGATTATAAACATGTGCCTTGCAATGCTTGTTTTAGGATATTTGGATAAAAAATATCAAAATTATGAATATGAAAAGTCAATAAAAATGACAAAACAAGAGGTTAAGGATGAATACAAAGATACAGAGGGAGATCCTAAAATAAAAGCACGAATAAAAGGTATTCAAACGCAGATGGCAAGACAAAGAATGATGTCTGCCGTACCAAAAGCTGATGTCGTTGTTACAAACCCGACTCATTATGCAGTAGCAATTCAATATGATAAGAGTGTTGCGCCAGCACCTATTGTAGTTGCAAAAGGCGTTGATTATCTTGCTTTTCAAATCAGAGATATTGCAAAAAATAACAATGTTCCTATTGTTGAAAACAGACCTATTGCAAGAGCATTGTATAATAAAGTTCCTATAGACGGAATTATTCCTTCCGATTTATATGTTGCAGTTGCAGAAATTCTTGCATACGTCTACAACAGTAAAAATCAAAATTCGTAATTTTAAGCTAACTATAAGTTTTTAAGCTTATTTTCCGCAACAATTTTTATATTTTTTACCGCTACCGCAAGGACAGGGCTCGTTTCTGCCTACTTTTTGGACAGGTATTTGTGGTTCTTGTTTTGGGGATGATATAATATCAAATACATCAGAAAAAGCGCCTGAACAATATAGTACGGTTGCAGAAGAATATATTGTTTCATTCAAATATTCAGATTTATATTTTTTTATTAAATCATCATAACTGTATTCGGTTTCTAACAATTCGTTTATTACTTCCATAAAATTTTTATACTCGGATGAAACTCTGTTTAACACTTTATCCGGAATAGAAGCATTTGTTAAAAAATATTCAATACAAGCCTTTGCATTATCAACCGAATCTTTGTTTTCAAATATTTTTGTAAATGTTTCATAAAAAGGAATTGCATAAAGTCCGGTTTCCTTATCAAATAGAACGGCAACGTCATAACTTTCGGAATGAGAAGAAAAACCGCCGACCGAATTTTCAAGAAAATTTGAATAATTGTTATCCAGCTCCTTTATGTGAAAAAATTTCGGCTCGGTAAGATTAGATAGTTTGTCTGTAAGGTCAATTTCTTCGCTTTCATTAAAAGCACCTATAATATCATCTGCATGCTTGTTGGTTGTATAAATAATATCTTTTCCGAATGTTTTTATAAATTTTTCATGCATTTCGGAAATAGCATTTTGAATTTCTTTTTCTTTTTCAGGATTATCAAAGTATAAAAGCTTTGGATTTTGAACCAGCTTCATAACCGCATAACGCATTGCATCTGCTTTTTGGGAATGAGAAAGTATGCTGGAAATTTCTATTATATAATAATCACCTCTGAATTCAAAAATTCTTGCTACTATATATTGATTTGCATAAACCCCTCTAAAATTAGACATTTTAGTCAAAGAAAGTCCGGTATATGTTCTTTCATTAACCATATTATAAAGCTCAAATCCGTTTTTCAAAACTCTTTTTATTTCAAATACAGAAGAAACAGATTTAATAAA
>JAKSUR010000032.1 GCA_024408765.1 bacterium
TAGAAATTATCATATCCAACAAGCCTTATTTCTACATTCCTGTTATAAGCATCTTGTAAATCATTTTCAAAAATTTTCTAATCTTGTGACCAAACTTCCATATATATTTCACGCTTAGCGTTTTTTATAACCTCTTTTATTTTATTTTGAATATTTTGCCTGCCGTTAATTGTTATAACAGGCTCATTATAATCATCTTTTACTTCGGGAAGATGTTTTTCCAAATAATTTACCGTTGAATCCATTTTCTTTTTATAACTGTTTAAAATTTGCCTTGGTTTAACAGGAGTATATGAAACAGGTTTTGCGTTGGTAGAAACTACAACCTTTTTTTCTTCCAAAACTTTTAATGTGTCATAAGTTCTTGATTGAGGAATGTTAGCAAGTTTTGAAACTTCATATCCGGTTGCAGGATATTTTTTCAAAAGTGCAATATAAACCTTTGCCTCATAGGTATTAAATCCGATATCCTTTAATTTTTCAACCAAATCTGCCATAGCTAAATTTTAACAGATTCTTGATTCTCTTGCAAATACAGATTAGAATCATCGTCTTTTTCTAAACTTCTATACAGATTGTCTTGATAATCCAATAAGTCTGACAGCTTTTTGTTAAATGCTTTTCTTAATTTATAAGCTTCGGATTTATCATACAATACAAGTTTGTTCATTATTTGAGCATTAACATTTGTTGAATCAAACATACTGTTAACTTCATCTGTATCATCTTGCATATTATTTGCAAGTTCGTTTATGGCAGTTGTAAGCACTGCATTATAGACATATTTTGGTTTTAATTGTGGATTTTCTTTGCAAGTTTCAGCAATATTATCAAGAGATTTAATAAATTCTCTTGCAGCAGTTTTGTCAATATCAGAAGTTTTTAATACTTGCATAAATTCTCGTTTTAACTTATTAGCCGTTGATATTGGATTTATACCACCATCCAATTTTTCATAAACTTTTGTGATAATTTCATTATATTTTTTTTCAAATTCCATATAATTTCTATGTACTTTGTAAGCTTCATCAATAAAATTTTTCAATTCATCAAAATCGAAGTTTTTAATTGATTCTTTAACATAAATTTCATTTAAACCGAATTTGTCTAAAAATTTTAATGCCGTTTCATCTTGATAATCCAAAACCAAGGACTGCACCATATTGTATATAATTTTATCAGACCCCATAGTAGTCACAGTACCATCTGCACTCGGTATTTCAATATCATTAAAAAATGATTTTACATCCATCTCGACACCTTCATCAAGTGCGTCCATTAATATTGATTGAATATCATATAACATTGCATAATTTAATGCTCTGTTCATGAGTGTTTCATAATTACTTTCATATTCATGAAGAGGTGAATCAGATGCCAATGATCTGAGATATTTATCCAAAAGTTCATCAGGCTGTTGTAATATGTTATATTTGTGAAATTCATTCCAAAGTTCTTCTTTGTATATTTTGGATAAATCTTGATTGTCATTAGTTTTACTTTTTCTTATAAGACTGTTTTTGTATTTTTGCATAGTTTTATAAACGTCTGACTGATATCTGTCCCTTATAAAGAATTTAACAAACAATTCCGTTTGTTTATTTAAAACGGTTTTATTGTATTCTATTTGTTTATCAAGACCTTCAATAGGACATCCTTTTTTATATTCTTTATATTTATTAATAATCGTTTTTATGTACTCTTTATAATTCTTAAAAGGACTGCCTTTTTCAATATCCATGGCACACATTGCGGCTTTATAAATATCATCTTGCGAAGTTTCATCATATATATATGTACTAATTTTGCCCAATACCTTGTTTAGTTCATAAAACTGTTTTTCTGATAAAACATCATTATCTCTATATTTTTGCATATAATTTTTTAGTACATCCGAATACCCGAGCCATTCTTTTAAATCTTTTGCATCTTTAATTTGTGCAATAAGCTCCGGTATATTTTCTATATAAGTATCAAAGCCATATTTAAAGACTGCTTCTGACATACATTCCAATTTGGGATATGCCGGGTATACACCATATTTATCTAAATTTCTCGCTTTATATTTGTCAAACATTTTGGGCAAAGTTAATAAAGATAAATCATTTTTCATTTCACGATAGCTTGAATCAAAATTATAGTTATGCACAAAACTCGGTTTTTGATAAAGCTTCTGCGGATGGTACTTTATTGAATGTTTTGACGGCTCGGTAACTTTATATAATTCATCCGCCCACACAACATTTCTTAAAATATCTTCCGCTTTATCCTCATATCTTTGAATCTTTTTTAATATACTAAAACCTGTAAAATCTTTTATATTCAAGTCTTTATTCGTAACCTTTGAAAGAACCGTATCTTCAAATTCTTTACTTGTCATGTTTTGGATTTTGCGATATATTCGGGCAAATTCGGCATTATCACTCGGATTATAAACTCTGTCTACAAATTCAATTATGTGACTTATATTTGGATTATCAATATCCTTAGCGGCAAAATATATTTTCTTAGCAAAAGTTCGTTTTAACAAAGACGCAATTTCATTTTTTGCATCTTCATTTTTAACTTCTTTGTTAAACTTAGTCAAAATATTATCAGTAAGAGTATTAATTGTATTTTTAATACTTCCGTCAAACTGCTTATCAGTAATGCTATTAGTATTAAAGATTTTATTGTATTTATCATCAGATAAAGTTATTCCGTATTTTTTCAGTATTTTATCAATGTCACTGTCATCCAGGCTATACAATAAATAATTTACAATACTTATATTTTTACCGAAGGAATACTTAAAATCTTTAATCGCACGCTGTTTTTGCAATTTTACAAATCGATTCAAATCTGTTACGGATTTAATTTTTGCAATTTCAGGATCCTTATCGGTTATCTTATAATTCTCTTTAAGCGCAGCTTTTTCTAACTTAACTTTTAATATATCATCATTCGGAAGCTTGTTATAATCATCTTCAGTCAAAATGGAATGTTTATTATCAATGCCTTTTATGCGCTTTAGAAGTCTTTTGTAATATGATTCCCAATTTACCATTGCATATTTTATAGATTTTATTTTTGCCTTTATTTGCTCCTCAGACATACCTTTAACAAAAGTTTTTATAATTTTGATTTGATTAACCGAAGGTACAAATAAAGCATCATGAATTGATTCTGCTACATCATTAGCTTCGGGAGATTTACCTTCCATAATTATATCTTTATATTGCGGAGATTTATATTCTCTTGATTCATTTTTAGTTATTTTTTTATAAACACGGTTTTCAACAGTTTCTGGAGTTTCTTCCAAAACCATATCTCCTATTACCCTGTTAACCAGATTGCCGTTTCTATATTTATCATTTGTTATATAACCGAGAGTTCCGCCTCGATTATCACTATAATCAGTTCTTAACTGACCGTTTAAATCCACCCATGTATTTTGGTGTTCACTTGCCCCCCATGTATTATCCTGAAACAAAACCTCTTCTGTTTTTATATTTATTTTCCCGGTTGTGCTACGCTCTTTAATTTCAATCGGCTCTATATCAGCAACATACTGTGCATGAAACCCGGATCTGTCATGAAAAACCGAGCTTGTAGTTATGCCGGAATAGGGTGATTTTTTAATAGTTTCAATTGCATCTTGAATATTTGTTGTTGAATAATGGGGCTTTCCTGTAATATATTCAAGAACTCTGATACTTTGACCGGTATATAAGCCGCTACCGCCTTCTTTTTCTACCCACCAATGCCCCATATCAACTCCAACTATTCGTTTTAGTTCTTCCAGCGGGTATTTAAGATATTTTTGCATATAGTTAAATTGCTTTTGAATATATTTATATATCAGATTAATATTTTTTTCTATTGAATCCAGAGTTGCTTTTTCAGAATTTGTAAACGAATAAAGACTTTTATCTTTCAGTTTTCCTTGCCTAGAAGCAAATTCATCCGTAGAGTAATCCTTTTGAATTTTATCAAGATGAACTTGTAAAGCTTTTAAATCTTTTGATGAAGTAACGGAGCCTTCATTTTCTAACTTTCTCATTACATGTTCAACAGGTCTTGCAGAATAAATTATATTTCCATCTCCGTCAAAAATATCCAATATACTAAGATATTGTTCTAATATTAATTCCATTCAAATTTTATGAACTTCAATTTCAGCAAGTATTTCATTTATTGCATCAGGGTTCTTTGTAAGATCCAACTTATTAGATTGAATAAAATCATTTATAAAAGCTTCATTATCATCTTCTGAAAACTTTTGTAAAAAAACATTCCACATAGAATCTATAAGCGAAATTTTTGAAGAATTTCCCAATATATCGTAAGCCTTATTAAATTCTTTTTTACTGTTTGTTTTTATTTTTTTTATCATATTATTTAAAATAGGTATTACATCATCATAAGATTTTATATTTAGTCTTTCAGCCACAAAATCAAGAATATCAGTTCTCCCGTTTTCAATACTTGAAATCAAATCTTTTATGTAAACTATAAAAGCATTTTTTTGATTTTTAAGCATAATAGCAGAATAAAAGTTATCAAATTCTTTATTTATAACATTATTTATTTCATTTTTAATTTGTTTAAGTAAATTAACAGCATTTTTTGGTGAGGTTATAGTTTCACCGGTGTTAGAATTCAAGCATTCAATTATCAATTTCGAATCAGCAGATTTTCCTTTTATTTTTTTTATATAATCATCAATAGTTGTAATCATTAAGGTTTCTTGGCATGGAATATTTTTATCCATCATATGATATTTAAGCATTAAATCATTTTCTAATCCTTTTAAAAACTGATATCGATTACTCGCAGCAATTTCATACAATATATTTGCTCTTTTAATAGGATTTTTTCTTGATTGTAAAGTTTCAGCCATAAGTGAATGATAATATGACACTAAATCATATATTTCCGATAATTTTGCATCATTAATTATAATGGTTGGATTTTTGCTTAATATAAACCTTTTAATTTTTTCTTTTTTTGCAACTTCTTCTTCATTCTCAATATATTCAAAACTATTTTTCAATTTTATTTGATTAGAAAAATTACGTTTAAGGTTAATAACACCACTTGCTATTTCTTTTGAACCTGTTTTTTCTGACAACAAAGAAATAGTGTCGTGAATTGCATTTATTTCCTTTTGATATTTTTGCTGAGTTTCTCGCATTTTTACATTTTTTTTAATTTTATTTGCCTTATATGATTGTATTAATTCGGAAGCTTTAGTGAGTGCTTGATAATATTCTTGCAATACAGACAATTCTTCATCTTGAAAATTTATGTTATAAAAAGAATCTGCTTTTACATCAAAATTTGCTTTATCAAATGGCATATAATTGTTTAAACTTGTCCCGCTATAACCTGACATACCTGCAAGTTGCATCCATTGAGTTGTTGAAGCATCTATAATTCTATAACCTTTTGAAAGTGCAGCCTCAAAATCCACAGGCACTTTTTTAAATAAAGCACGCTTTCCGCTACCGAGTTTGCTTCTGTCATAAACTTTTATATATTCGGAAGCATCTAATTCACTCATTATCGAATCAACATAATTTGGCTTATCCTCATACGCTAATTTTTTTCTTACAATTGATATAGCTGCGCACATACCGTGTTGTTTTTGGTTAACAGCCTTTATATTAGGCACTTTATGTCCCGGTGTAAAAATAGCCATATCATTAATCATTTCAGCTACAGCAATTGATTTTTTATCTTTTAACTGAGGATTAATTTTATAATTATCACTCATAAAATAGTTAAGTCTTTTTAAAACATATTTTTTATGTGCCAGTGTGGTTTCTGATGATACTATAAAATAATCCAGATTATGTTCAAAATCCTTGATTCCTCCCACAGTTTCATTTTCAATTTGTTTAATATCAACCGCTTTTAACAAATTTTCTCTTTGTTCAATGAGTTGTTTTTCATCTTCACTTAAACCATTTTGTTTCGAAAGTTCTTGAATCATTTTTGCAAAATTTGTTTTGTTTATAAATGGTGTAATTGCAAGAGCCGAAGATGCAGCTGTTAAAAGCATTCCTTTCCAGTCATTTTTTGGTAAATCTTTAAATCTTATATTTGTACTATAAGTTGTTTTTGCAGCAGTATTAAGTAAAAATTTTATGTTCTTTTCCCCTGAAACCTTACCCAATTCCAAAATTGAATTTGTTATATATCGTTGATTAGGTTCAGTCAACGAATATTTATTATTTTTGGCAAGTTGTGAAACAGTATTCCTTAATGTTCTTGTACCTTGAAAATTAACCTTATCCTTTTTCTCATAAACGCTTAGACCAAATAATTTCATTAAATACCCCATGACATAATATATTCTCTTAATGACTTAAAAATTCTAAAAATTTATTTTGTTATTATGTTACAAAATCTTTACAATTAATTAGAAAAAGGCAATTATTAAATCAAAAAAAACTTTATATAAATAAGGTTAGTAAAATAAGGTAAGGTTTAGGTATGGTATCCCCGGTTTCATTAGCAAATATGGAATATGCACTGTATGGTAACACATCAGGCCTTGGTAGCACAACAGCACCAAGCATGATGAACAACTATTGTGCTTCGTCAAGCTATTTGAATAGCTATCCCGGTCTTACCAATTATTATGCAAGTCCTTACTCAATGTATGCAGATCCTTATGCCGGTATGTATGCAAATCCTGCAAGTTTATACGCTCAACAACAAGGAACGACTCAACAAGCTTCGCAGAGTGATGTTGATAAGGTAGCAAATTTCTATAACAAATCATCTCAGGTGGAAGAAACTCTTATCGGAGCAGTTGTAGGTAATGCCGTATTTGGTCTTATAAACAATCCGAGATTGATAGCACATCCGTATAATTCTATTAAATCTCTCGGTAAAGTAAAAGAAATGTTTAAAGGTGTTAAGGTCGAAGGTAGTAATGCATATAAGCTTTGGAATAATCCTGAAACCAATGAACTTATGAGAGAAGCATACGGTACAATGCACAAAATTGAAGCCAGAAATATGAAAAAACTTGGTCTATTCAGACAAAGTTATACACAAAACCCAAAAGATTATGAAGCATTAAAACCTTATATTGAAAAATTAAAATCTGCAATTAACAGCGGTGATGCAAAAGGTGTAGAAGATGCTGTTGCACATCTAAAAGCAGGTTATACAAACAATGGGCCGATATCAAAGGGGTTAGGTGCAATTAAGAGATTCTTCGGCGGAACTACAATACCAAACACAGCAGCAGAAGCACTTAAAAATGCAACTGTGTTAAAAGAAACTCAAGCAGAAATTGCTTCAAAAGTTGGAAAGACAACCTTTAAAAATGCTCTTAAACGTGGCGGTGGAGTAAAAGGCGGACTGTTCTTCATGGGTATTGAATTATTAATGGGAATCCCTAATATTAAAGAAGCCTTTTCAAAAGACAAGAAAACCGGATGGAAACAGGTTGGTCAAACCACCGTAAAAGGTGCAGGCAGTGCAATTGGTTGGGCAGTAGGTGATGCATTGGTAACTTGGCGCGCTGCAAAGATTTGTGCGGCAGCAGGAACTGCAATCGCTCCCGGAGTAGGTACGGCAATTGGTGCAGTAATCGGATTGATAGGAGGCGGTATTGGTTGCTGGCTGGTAGGAAAAGGTACAAAAGCTCTTGTGGGTCAGGATGTCGGTGAAAAAGTTAAACTTGAAAAAATGAAACAAACACCTGAAGGTCAAGTTCAACTACTTCAATTAACTGCATCACAAAAGAATATTCCGCTTGATGTTCAACAAGCTATGATGAACATGGCTAGTCAATACGGAATGGTTGCATAAAATACTTTAATTCATATACTTTAAAATTATTAACCTTAATTTTTAATTTCCCTTTTATGCTAAAATAATAGCAAAAAGGGATTTTTATTAAAGATAAATTTTCGTTATACAGAGGATAATTTAGAATGAGAAGTGACAACATAAAAAAAGGGATTGCAAGAACTCCGCACAGAAGTCTTTTAATGGCTACGGGAGTAAGCAAAAAGAATATTAACAGTCCTTATATAGGAATTGCAAGTTCTTTTACGGATTTAGTTCCGGGACATATCGGAATGAGGGATTTGGAACGTCAAATAGAAAAAGGTATTCACTCAGGTGGCGGACAAGCATTTATATTTGGAGTTCCTGCCGTTTGTGACGGTATTGCAATGGGACACGAAGGTATGAGATACTCACTTCCTTCCAGAGATTTAATTGCAGACTGTATTGAAACCATGGCGAATGCTCATCAACTCGACGGACTTGTTCTTCTTTCAAATTGCGATAAAATCACTCCGGCAATGCTTATCGCTTCTGCAAGATTAAATATTCCGTCAATTATAGTAACGGCAGGGCCTATGCTTGACGGAGAGAGTAAATGCGAAAAGCTTACTATGATTAGAGGTTCGTTTGAAGCGGTAGGTAAATTCAGGGACGGAGCGATAGATGAACAAAGATTATTGGAGCTTGAAGAGGCATCTTGTCCTTCGGCAGGCTCTTGTCAAGGACTTTATACCGCAAATACAATGGCTTGCTTAACAGAAATTTTGGGAATGAGTATGCCGTTCTGTGCAACAGCTTCTGCTGTTTCTTCGCATAAACGCAGAATCGCTTTTGAAAGCGGTATGCAAATAGTTGATTTGGTAAATAAAAACAAAAAACCTCTGGATATAATTACCCGTGATAATTTAAGAAATGCCATAATAGCGGATTTGGCAATGGGCGGTTCTACAAATTCATTTTTACACATACTTGCACTTGCAAATGCTGCCGAAATTGATATAACAATTGATGATTTTGAAGAACTTTCACATAAAATTCATCAAATTCTAAAACTTGAACCTTCGTCTGACTATACAATGAAGGATTTTTATCAGGCAGGCGGAGTCACCGGATTATTAAAGGTTTTACTTCGTGATATAGAAGAATTTAAAGATATTGAAGGTGTTTCATTATATAAAACAAGCGAACTCGTTAAAAATGCTTATATAAACAACTCAGTTATACACAATTATTCAGAACCTTTTACAACAAAACCCGGACTTGGTATTTTAAAAGGCAATATTGCGCCTGAAGGTTCAGTTATAAAAATATCTGCTGTTGATGAAAGTTGTTATGAATTTAAAGGCAGAGCAAAATGTTTTGATTCGGAAGAAGAAGCAATGAAGGCTCTTGAAGGGAAACAAATCAAAGAAGGTGATGTTATTGTAATACGTTACGAAGGCCCGAAAGGCGGCCCCGGAATGAGAGAAATGCTTGCACCTACATCACTTTTGGTAGGTTTGGGACTTGGAACACAAGCGGCATTGATTACTGACGGAAGATTTTCTGGCGGTACAAGGGGAATCTGTGTCGGACATATTTGTCCTGAGGCACAAGACGGCGGAACAATTGCACTTATTCAAGACGGTGATGAGATAGAGATTGACATCAATAAACGCAAACTTGAATTAAAAGTTGATGCCGATACGCTTGAACAACGCCGTAAAAATTGGAAACCAAAACGAATAATCGCAAAAGGTTATCTTGCGAAATATTCAAAAACTGTTCAAGATGCTTCACATGGAGCAATTGTTTAACAAAATATGGACAAACACGATTTAAGAAAATGGGCAAAAAATATTCGTTCAAAGCTTGATATGGAAACTTTGAGTTGTGAACTTGCGAATAAACTTCAACAAACAGAAGAATATAAACAGTCAAAAAACATAATGATGTTTTACCCGTTGAAAGATGAAGTAAACTTGCTTAGTCTTATTAAAGATAATACAAAAACATTTTATTTACCGAAAATTAATGGTGAAAATCTTTTGTGTTGTAAATTTAACCAAGATACAAAACTTTGTGAATCATGTTTTCATACCAAAGAACCTGATGGTTTTTCGGAAGATAAATCTATTCTTGATTTAATAATAGTTCCTGCACTTGCTGTTGATAAAAAAAATTACCGTTTAGGCTATGGCAAGGGGTTTTATGACAAATTTTTATCACAATTTATCAGGCCTGTAAAAACAGTTGTTTGCATACCGAAAGAACTCATTGTAGAAACAATTTATCCAAATGAGTATGACATACCGATTGATTTAGTAATTACAAATTAATTACAGTTTGTAAGAGAATGAGCGTTCAATAGCAGAATCAACCGCACCTTGACAAGATTGAAGTTCAGCATCAACCATTTTTAATCTGCTTTGATATTCTTGCATTTGCATATCCAATCGTTTTTCTAACATTGCTAACTTATCTCTTCTCGCTTCCAGTTGTTTTACCGCAGGGTTTTCGGGATCTAAATCGTTACCCAGTGCTAAGATTTCATCGGATGAGGCAACCAACTCCATTTTTGCAGTTGCAATCCACTGAATTTTTGATTCCAAAGAGAATTTGTACGCTGTTAAATACATCATTCTGTAACTGGACGTGATTAATCCCATAATCTTTTTCCTTTTAGTTTTATCTTGTTTCGTTCAAGTTTTTGCCTTTAAGGAATGTGTGTTCGTTGCTTTCTGCAATCAAGTTTTCCATTTTGTATAGCTGGTGCTTGTGATAATTCACTCTGTACTTTGCCATTTTTAGTTTTTGCCTGATTGTGAGCATATCTTTAAGGCTTGATAGCAAACTTTCAGCTAATGCTTTAAATGGATTCTTCCGAACAAAGAATGATTGGGCAAAATTCAAGAAATTCACTAACCGTTTTAATGTTTGCTGTAGCTCTTCACGCATGGTATTTTACCTCCATACATTCAGAATCTACATATATATAAAAACATGTAAATTCAAATAATTGCCTAATTTTACCGCCACTTGTTACATTTGTTAACATTTTATTTATAAGGAACTCCGCATACTTTTGAACTGTCAAAAATAAATCTGTTTTGATACTTAATTTCAGGTTCTTCTTTGTATAACGGCAGTTTGTTCAAAAACTTTAAATCTTTATTTTTATATCCTACATATTCGTTACAAAAATTCATAAATGCAGTTATAGTTTTTACAAATCGGTTATTTACAAAAATATTATCAGTTAAGATTCTAAAAAAAGTTCTTTTATGCATATATACTTACTGCCTTATTTACAGATTGTCAATTTCTTTGCTGTTGCTTTCCAAATCATCTTTAAGCATTTTTCTTACGATATCAGATTGAGTATCCAACATTTTACAAACAGTTTCAATATTTGCGACTTTTTGTGAAAGTATGGTATCGGCATTAGAAAGCACATTAGCCGAAACTGATTGATAAGCTGATAGTGCTGCGGATGAAGTACCTTGCATCAAATTTCCCATAACGATTGCAGGAAGTCCGAATTCTCCAAGATATGGTGCAGCAGCGGTCATTATACCACCCCAACCTGATACCAAACCTGCGAGTGGCATTAATATTCCTGACGCACCCAGGCCGTACCCGTTAGCTGTACCTACGCCATACGCTGCGGTGCTTGCTATATCGGCAATACTTCCTATTCCTGATGCAAAACCTGTCGGAGCACCTGATGATGTACCGAATCCGTACATTAAATTACCCAGACCAGCAGCACCGCCGGTTGTATAACCGCTCATCAAATTAGAAGCATAACCGCTCGGGAAACCTGAATAATTACCTAGACTGTTGACACCAAAAGATGAATATGTACCTGTTAAACCGCCTGTTCCGCCTGTATATTTTGACCAATAAGATGTACCCGGAATGTTCATTGCGGCTGTACCGCCAAGAGTATTCATAAACGCTGACGGGGCAAAAAGACTTGCAAGCTGATACAAGAAACTGCCTGCCATCTCGAAGCCTGTACCCGAAGATGCCGAGCCTGAAACTGTCAAATCTCTCAATCGGTCATAGGTTTCATAAAGCATTGCTTTTGCATCCGATGAAGCCGAACCGTACCTGTTTGCTATTACTAAATATCCGTCATTTTTGTATGCCATAGTGTAACTTTCTTTTTTATTTTTGGCTACTAGCCGCCGAATGTCTTGAACGATGCTTCAACATTATCTTTTACGACCTTAGAAACTGCATCTATTTCGTTTGATAATGCATTACGCTCTGTATCAAGCTGTTTAAGTCTTAATTCAAGCTCTTGGTCTTGTTGTTGAATTATAGAAGTTTTAGCATTAATATCTTGAACCATTTTGTCATATTGTGCATTTTTGTAGTAGTACTGATTCATAGCATCCTGATATGCCGCATCGTCTGTAACTTGTTCAAAATTAAGCGTATAAATCATGCCGGAATCTTCAAATCTTACGGTTTTGAACCTTCCTTGCGAATCAGTATCCAAAATGGCTTTACATGCAGATGAGATATTATCTTTCACATAAGTTGCATTATAGTACTTAAGCTTAGGCTGGTTATCTATTTCATTAGTGAATGTGCTGGCATTTGCAGTGCTTACCAAATCATAATATGTTGTATAATATTTGACACCATCTCTTACAAATGAATAAATACCGCCTGTATAATGATTTATATCTATATTCAGAGAACTCGTAAAACACTTTGTAAATTCACAATCCGCACCGTTTGCGGTCATATCTGCTATAATCTGTTTTATTTCTGCCATATCTTCTTGAGTAAGTTCACCCAAAGAAGTTAATTCTGTATTACCAAGGAAATTCGGTACATTTAATGCAGTATAAGCAGTTTGTTTTGCGAGTAAATCCGCATAGGCATTTTCAGCATCTGTTTTATATTGAGTAAGCAAATTATAGGCACCGTCAATTGTCTGATATGGATCATCAGGGGCTGAAGTACCACTGGTATTATACACATACAAAGTTGTCATCAAGCCTTGGTCAACACCTTTCAACGAATCCAGGTCGTCCTTAAAAGCTATGTATTCAATATTGCCACTACTATTCAATGAATAGTAAACTTGTGACAAATCAACATCTATCCCCATATCTGCCCACATATTGAGATAATTTTGTAAGTCAGTTTCTAATGTAGGACTGCCGTACGTAACTTCACCGGAAGTTGGTGGAGTAGTGCCACAAATAAACAATTCGCCGGTAGAAGTCTGTTGCAAATATTCTTCCATTTGTGCGGACGTTAATGCTGTATAACTACCACCACCGTCATTGCTATACAGTTGATGAGTTGTAGCATCTTCATACAGCGTGGCATCAGGTGCGACAGCAGTACGTCCGGATGCATACTCTGCATATATATTTCCTGTAGCATCTGTCCATAAAGTTGCTTGATTAACTCTTGCTTGCGAAACATTAATCAAATCTGCAGAATAAAATTGTGTTGGCGGATTTGTCATGCTTGTATCATCAAAAACCGCATACCCGTTTGTAACATGATTGGTACGCTGTGCTCTATCCTTAAAAGTTACCGAATTACGATAAGTTGTAAGATTAGAAACTTTTGCTTTCCAATTTTCATACTTTTCTTTTGCTGTTTTATAAGCATCTTCGGCATTTGCAATGTCAACCTGAGCGGCATGTATTGCACTAACAGCATTTTTCATCGCAACGGCATCGGAGGATGGCAAACCGTAAGGAAACTGAATTTGAGGATTACTCATCCTTCTTTCAAAGCCTTTATATACCTCAGCTTCATAATGATACTCAACCATGTAATTATATCCGTCATTATCCGGATTTGCCAATTGTTCCCACCTGTCAATCACAGCACTGTTTATTCCGTCCGAGAACGAATATTGAGCCTTTGTAAAATCCTTAACGCTTGGCGGAACCGGAACACTCAAGCCAAGCATTTGATTGAACAAATTAGCACTCTGATTAGACAAGTTAAGTCGTGCTTGATTTATCTGTTGCCCTTCGTATTCGCAATTTGATTGCCTGGCTACCAGTGCCAAATATCTGGCTTGTGATGCTGCCATACCCATAGATTGAGTCTCCTATATTTTATTGTCAGTTATGTTTTAATTAGGACTTCTTAAAAGTCAATATTTACTATTAACATTATATATTAGCTCGTTACAAAAATTAATATAAATAGCTCAATAAATCGTGCAAACAGACGATAAAGCAATATTAAAATCATGTATTTGTATGATATAAAGGCTCGCCAGTAAATAGAATTTGCAAAAATAATTTCTTATTAGTTAATTTTGTTTACAGTTTCTCATTAATAAAACCTGTTGCTTGAATTTATAAAATAAAATCGGGATGACAAGATTCGAACTTGCGACCCCCGCGACCCGAACACGGTGCGCTACCAAGCTGCGCTACATCCCGATTTATTGTATTAAATTTTCAATTTGAGGAACGCAGCTTGGTATCGTCGCTACCTGCCCCCTCCTCCTCGCAACCTGACATTTAGTCAGCTTGCTCGGGGAGTCCTTGCTACATCCCGAGGGGTAAATATTACAAATCTTTGCAATATCTACCGACTTATTGTATTAAATTTTCAATTTGTGGAACGCAGCTTGGTAGCGTCGCTACCTGCCCCCTCCTCCTCGCGACTTGATATTTAGTCAACTCGCTCGGGGAGTCCTTGCTACATCCCGAGGGGTAAATATTACAAACCTTTGCAATACCTACCAATCCATAAATTTTATTCTATTACCAAAAAAATGTTCTTGCAAGCATACTTTATTATAAATCTATATCTTCATCTATATCATCATTATTCCCGAATAACAAAGATTTCTTTTTCGCTCCCTTTTTGTTTATTTCTTTACATTCAAGTGCTTTAATTAAATTATTGATTAATTCATCAGAATGGTGGTGTATTGCATGTCCTGATTTGTGGTGTATGTCAACTATATGACAATGCATTGCCATTTCAAGCTGAATCAAAGCCATATTGTATTCATATAACTTTTCAACATAAGATATGTTTGAATTTATATAATTTAGCTTTGCATCTTGAACCGCTACATAGTCAACTTCGTTTTGATTGGATTTGTAATTGCTCAAAGCTATTTCAAACAACTTCTTTGTAAAAAATACATTCTCTCTCGCATGCGGAAGTTGCTCTTCAACTCTATCTATATTGTTATATGCTCGTTGTATCTCGTAGTACAAATCTTTTTTAAACAAATCTATTTCATTTTGCGCAAGATTTAATTGTGCATCCGCACCCTTAATGCTGTGTTTTAATTCCATTAAATTTACACTTGAATCCATGCTTACGCCAACCATTAAGCTGTTATTGGAAGTCGGAATTGTATGATTGTATCCGTAACCTACATTTGCATTGATTTCGGGTAAATACATCCGTTTTACATATTTTAAAGACTGCTCCATTGCCTTTCGTGTCGCTATAAGCACTTTTAAATCAGGACTGTTTTTGTATGCAATTTCGGGTGAAGCTTCTCTTGAAAATCCAAAAGTATGGTTTATGTGCTCTTTATGTTTGTTTTCCCAACTTTTAATATCATCAGGAACTTCATAAGCAAATGTATCGGTTTGTTTTATATCAAAATTGATATTTCTATCAAGATACATCGTGTTATTCAAATCAACTTTAGCATTTTTATATGCATCATCTGCCGATATGTATTGAATTGTATTCAAACTCATCTCTACATTAGCATTATCGGAATCAGGGTGTTTCCCTTCCATGATTTTACCTAATTCTTTTTGCATATGTATATTTTCAAGAGTAATTTCTCTGATTGCTTTTGTTCTTAAAAGATTATAATATTTTTGTTTAACTTCAAAAAGAGTTTTGCACAAACTGTCCATAAACTCATATTCAGCACCGATTTTGTAAAACTTTTCCATTTTAATATTTGCCGTGGTTTTTCCAAAATCCCAAA
>JAKSUR010000033.1 GCA_024408765.1 bacterium
CCATTTTATTGTGGTTTTGTAAGAGGTCGTAAACATCCAATGTATAGACATAAGTATGAACCTATTATATCTGCAGAATTATTTTTAAAGTGTCTCCATATTCTTGAAAAATATGGATATGTAACAATAGAACATCATAACAATGGAGAAGCTGAATAGCTGCTTCTCCGTTTATTTTCATGTACACTTTATAATTATAGGAGATATAGAAATGACATTGAATTTATCACATCTAGGAATTAAACAGCCTAAAAGTAAAGTAGAACAAGAAATTACAGAAGCTATACTATTAAGTCGTGTATCTTCAAAAGAGCAGTCTGAGGGATATTCCTTAGATGGTCAAGAAAAACGTCTCAGAGATTACTGTGAAAAGAAAAATTTAACTGTAGTAGCCGTATGTAGTTTTGCTGAAAGTTCTACAAGAGGTAATAGACCAAAGTTCAGAGATATGATGAAACAAATTAAAGCCAGAAAAAAGCCCATAGCTATTATATGCGATAAGGTTGATAGGCTTCAACGTGGTTTTAAAGAAACACCAATGATAGAAGAATTAAGAGTTTCCGGGAAGGCTCAATTGCATTTTCAATCTGATAACCTAATTTTACATAAAAACTCATCCTCTCAAGATTTAATGCGTTACAATTTCATGGTCATGATGGCACAAAATTATACAGATTGTATTTCTGAAAATGTTAAACGCTCACATGAACAAATGGTAAGAGAAGGTAAAGCCATGAGTCTTGCACCTCTTGGATATGTTAATGTAAGAGACCCCAAAACCAAAGTAGCAGATATTATACTTGATGAAAAGCGTGCATTTTTGATAAAAAGATTGTTTACGGAATATGCAACTGGCTTATATTCATTGAGCGAATTGGTAGTTATGGCAAAAGAATGGGGATTAGATAATAAAGGTAAAGCGCATAAACCACTATGTAAAGCACAAGTAGAAAAGATACTTAAAAATGTATTCTACTGTGGGTATGCTAAGAGGCTTGATGAATACTACCCTCATTGTTACCCCACTATTGTAAGCATGGAATTATTTATGAAATGTGTAGCCGTAAGACAAGGTAGAAATAAGCAATATACTAAAATGGTTAAACACGATACAGTATTTAAAGGTTTAATCAAATGTGCTAATTGTGGTTGCACAGTAACACCTGATATTAAAAAAGGAAAATATATCTACTTGAAACCTAACTCTAAAAAAGGTTGCAACTGTAAACAGATTAATGAAAATATTGCAAACAACATGGTAGCTGAAGTATTCAAGTCTATGACAATGTCTGAAGATGTTCTAAAAAATTATGTCGAGGCATTGAGATGTCATTTTAAACAGTCTGAAGATGTTCAATCTAAAGAAAAGTTATCCTTAACAAAGCAATTAACAGTGTTGAATACTCGTTTAGAAAGGCTTAAAAGTGCATATTTAGACGGAGATTTTACAAGCGAAGAATATCGTACTGAAAAACAAAATATTCAACTGGAACAACAGACTATCGAAAAAAGAATTAGTGAATTTTCAACAGATAATAAAGAAGTTGAAATAACACTAGAATACCTGTTAAAACTGGTTTCTAAGGTCAATTCTTTATATGAAAGTTCGAGAATTGACAGAAAACGCAAGATTTTGAATTTGGTTTTCTCGAACTTTTTCTTGAATGACTCAAACCTAAGCTATGAAATAAGAAAGCCCTTTAACATGTTCGTCAAAAGGGCTAATCGTCTATTAAATTGGAGAATAGGAGACTCGAACTCCTAACCCCCTGCGTGCAAAGCAGGTGCTCTACCAATTGAGCTAATCCCCCATATTAAATTGTCAATTAGACCTGCTTGCACCAACCGATTTGGCATAAGCTGTATTTCATCTATTATCATATCTGCTGATTTTTTTTTGTAAAGTGTTTTTTATGCAGATAAGCAAAATAGATCTTATCTCTTTTTACAAAGTTAAATTTTCCGCTTTTTAAAATATAACGAGTTCTCTTCTATTCAAGGGTATTATCACTGTCCGAAATAACTTTAAACAAAATATAAAATAGCGAGTATTAATAATAAGTTTCTCTAAAATACGGTTGTTAACCAATTTGTTTAAAACTGAATCATTAGAGTTTGCAGAAATAAATTAATATTGTTATTGCAGGTAGTGCTTTTCGAAGAATATTGTTAAGCTTATCAATCTCGTCGTTAATAACAATTTTGTTACAAATTTTAATAAAACATAATATTTTTCATGATTTTAGGCAATTTTTTTATAACTTTTAACTTTATATAAATAGTTAGGTTTGTGAAAGTAGAATTTTTATGTATTCAATTAATCAAAATATTAATGATTATGATTTAACTCATAAAAAAATAGGATTTAAAGCCGGTGTAACTCAGTCCAATATAATGCCTAACGCTTTAAATATGCAGCAAACACGAGAACCCGAATTGCCTAATATGTATTACATGCCAGAGAAGTACCAAAAGCCTAAAACATTTAAGGAAAAGTTAAAAAAAGTCGATATGTTGGGCATTATTTATCAATGGTTTGAACATCCTTTACTTATGCTCGGCACTTGTACCGGAATTTCTCTCGGTATTGATGCATTTGAAAAGTCTTGTAATAAAGAATACGATAAAAGTATTATTGGTAAAGCTACAAAATTTGGTGATAAAATTGAAAATTCAAGAGTTATACAAAATGACGGCTCTCAAAAAGTTCTTAACGGAATAAAAAAAGGATGGAATGCAGTCAAGAATTTTGCACTCAAAAATAGTGTAATTTCTGCTATGTTTAAGACTCCTTCTCAACCTGAAATGTCAATGCCAAAAGATGAAGTAAAAAATCTAAACTTCCGTATAGTTACAAAGTTTAAAGAGTTTGTAGGCAGATTAGACCTTATGCCGAATGAGACAGAAGGTGCTGAAAAACTTGTGGAAAATATCGGCAATACTAAACAATTAACGCTTAAATCTCTTGCTGTTGATCCAAAAGAATTAGAATATTTGAAAAAGACATATAATAACAAATTATCAAGTGTAGAGGAAGAAGAACTTGTAAACAGAATTAATTTAAAACGCATAGGAAAATCGGAATCAGATATTGCATCAATTGTTAAACAAAAAAATGCAAGAGAATTGGTTAAACAAGAAATAATTAATAAAATGGGTTTAACAAAAGAAGAGCTTGAAATGATTATGAAAGATGAATATGGAGTTCATCTCGATAAAGTTATTAAAGCATCAAAAAATCTAAGCGGCTTGAAGATTAATAACTTCCCTATGGGTATGTTAAAAACACCGGGGTTAAAACAACCTCTTGCTAATACGCTGTCTGCAAACGGTATTTACAATATGGGATACAGTATAACAGAAGGTGCTAAAACTAACACAGGAAAGGGTATGTCGAAGTTTCTTCAAATGCTTCACAGAGGTTTTACGTTCGGTGGTACAAAATTCGGTGTAATGCTTTTTGTTGCACCATTGCTTGTTGAAACAATGATTAATACTAAAAAAGCTGATAAGAAAGAAAAGATAGGAACGGCTGTTGAAGGTACTATTAATACCGTATCTTGGGTATTTACATTCCCGCTTATACTTAAAGCAATTCACGCTTATGGCGGTATTCAATATGCAGGTATGGGAGAAGAAAAAGTCGCAAAATACAGAGAACTTGTTAATAAATTCAATGAAAAAGCTATTGCCGGAAAATTTAAAGATAGAGCAGAATATAATGAAGCTAAAAGAAAACTTAAAAAACGACTTAGAGACCTTAGAAGGGTTGAAAATCAAACATTTTTAACAAAGATGTTCAGAGGTGCAAGTCATTTTACAAAAGCGGATTTACTTTCAATAGAAAGCTATAGAGGCAAAAACGGCTTCATGAATTTTGTAAGACGGCTTCCAGATATAGTTGTTAATAAGTTCGGATATTCGGCAGCAAGATTTATTGTATTCATGTTGGTTGGAATGCCGCTTGTCGATAAACTGATTAAAAAATGTACAAATAAAATCTTTGGTAAATCTTATGACGGAATGAAAGAAGAAGAAATTAAAGATGCAAAAGAACGACAGGAAGAATTTACAATGAACGATTTAAGAGCAAGAATGCTTGAGGCTCAAAAGAATAAAATGAATCCTCAACCGAAAGCGGAATCAATCGTTACTGACTTGCCTGAATTTCCTAATCCCGCAATAAGAATGATAGAAAATAGAGTTGATAATACAGCAGAAATAAATTCAACCAATAAGCCCGTTGATGAAAATAATGTTGATAAAGAAGCATCAGGCAATAATTTAGATATCAATACTGAATCCGAAAAATCTGAAGAAAATGCAGTTAATTTTGTGACACCAAAGACAAACGAAGAAGTTACACCTGCTCAAAACAAGAAAATTACAGACGATTATACATATATTCCTTCATCAATAAATACTTTGAATAATATTGATCCGCAAAGTCAGATTAACAAATATATTCCTTCACAAACAGGAGTTAAATTAAACAAAAGCTTTGACAATTCCGCATTGGAATCTGCCATCAAACGTGCAGAGAGAGCTGAAAAAAGAGCCATAAGTACGCTTGCCGGTAACTTTGGGAGTGCAGAATAGCTTTAAGTTGACCAATCAATAGCATTTTTACCAAGGATTTCGTTGCATTTTTTAAAATGCTCTGAACTCATAAACCCTCTATGAGCAGATAAAGGTGAAGGGTGTGTTGTATCAAGTATTGTAATACCGTTGATTCCGTTTGATTCATCAAATATTTCACCTGCTTTTTGTGCATGCGAACCCCATCTCATTACAATTAAATTTCCACGCTTTTTAAGTATAGAAAAAATATTTTCAATAATCGGCGACCAAAGTTTTGTATGCTCTCTCAATAATTTCGTTTCTTTTCCTTCAAACGTAAGTGCGGTGTTTAAAAGTAAGACACCTTGTTTTTCCCAATTTATTAAAGTATTTGTCTTATGTTCACAATGAAAATCCTGTTCCAATTTTTTAAAAATATTTTTTAAAGATGCCGGAGTTTTATCGGATAAACTTGAAAAAGCAAGTCCATGTGCGTGTTCAGAACTCGGGTATGGGTCTTGACCTATTATCAAAACTTTAACTATATCTAACGGACAAAGTTTTATTGCATTTAAAACATCTTCTTGTTTTGGTAAAATTTCGACACTTTTTCTTTTTTCCAAAATTTGCATCATAACATTTCGGATTATATCTATATCTAATCCTGCGTCAATCCAGCTTTTATCAATTCCGAAAAAAGAATCCGTCAATTTTTATTACCCACCAAAGCTTTGTCAAACATTTGTTTGTAGTAGTCCATATTGATATTCAAATTTTCACCAACCGCAAACAGAAGTGTTACAAGTTCTCTGTCCGCATTGCATGTCATATTGTCAATCAGTTCATCCAAATTGCCGACAATTTTTGCAAAAAAGTCATTCTGAGCTTCCGCTATATCAACTTTAATTTCTAATTTTGTAATGCAATCTAAAAGTTCTAATGTTGCATCTACTTGTTGAATATCAAGTGCATAGGCTAATCTGCCGACATTTTGTACTATTTTTTTGCTAAAAATCTTTGACGTCAATGATTTATCAATTTCTATTCCAATTCTTTTGGCTTCAAAATTTATATCCGATGCTTGTTGAATAATATCATTGTCAATAAAGCCTTTTGATTCCGTAAATAATTCATTAAATTGCTTAGTTAGTACATATTGTGCGGCTATTCTAAACTCTTTAGGAATATCCAATCCAAGCGACTGCATTTGATAAATAGAGCCTTTTCCTTCGTTGTACATTGTTTCATAAGTATTGGCAAAGCTTTGCAATTTACCTTTAAGCATTGTTTGAAGAATTTTTCTGCGCTCTTCTATAAAAATATCTTTTAAAGTGAAATATTCAGTGCCAAAATTACTATCAATAGTCCTTATTATTTCGGTTAAAGGAGATACAAGATAAGTCCTTATAAGTTCTTTTCTCGTTTCTAAAAATCCGTCATAATATTCTTTTATTGCACAATGGAAATCCCCGCCCGAGAATTGAAGAAGTGCAAATACGAGATTGGATTTTTCAAAAGTAACTTTTGATTTTACCTCAATATGTCCAACAACAAGTTGTGAATTTCCTTTAACTACTCTTTTGTATGAATGTTTTTTAATTCTATAGCAATAAACATCTTCTTCATCTTCTATATCTGTATATAAAGAAGATATTGCCCATAAGCTTACAATCTGTTTTGGTGTAACGACGGAAGGTTTTACAAAGCGTTCATACACATCTTTGCCGTTACCGTATTCAGGCAAATTACTTTGAGCCTCAGACAAAAGATTCAGAAATTCTGATTCTAAATCTTTTTTGACAAATGATTTTGCAAGTTGCATTACTCTTGCTGCATATTTCATAATTTGTACTGTTTCTATGCCTGAAATTTCTGAGAAAAACCAACCGCAACTTGTATACATAAGCATTGCTTGTCTTTGAATTTCCATTAATTCCATTCCTCGAACTTTGTCCTCATCTGACAAATCAGGCATAAAAAATTCATCTTGAAAACTCTTTACGCTCGCTTCACTTCTGTCCAAAATTACATTTATATAATTATCCCTTGCCAAATCAGGATTAAGGAAATATTTTTTACCATATTTTTTGAATATATTAATAGTTTCATCTCTTAAATAATCCAAAGCATTCCTTAACGGTTTTCTCCATTTTTGGTTCCAGCCGGCATGTCCGCCTGTTGAACAACCGCAATCATCACACCATCTTCCGACACCGTGGAAACAACTCCAAGATGATACGGGTTTTATGCAAACTTCCCAATCGCTTTTGTATTTTTCAAGATATTCAGCATAATTTGTAATTATAAATCCGGAATCCTTAACTTTTAGCTTCATCGCATAGGATAATGCCATATCACCAAATTTTGTGTGATGACCGTAGCTTTCTCCGTCAGTTGCAATGTTTATAAGTTGAGGATAATTTCTTTGTGTAGAAATACCGTCTTCCAATCTGCTTGTAAACTTATTTCCGTCTCTTAAAAGTTCATCAAAGGCTACTGATTTTGAAATGGCACCATCGTAGAAAAATAAGTCAATAAATTTTCCGGGAGCAGATTTTATATAATATCTGTAAGAACGAGCGGGATCAATATTTCCCCAGCTTACATCCTGCCAATTTTCTTCACCTTCTTTTCTGATTTTTTGTGCCTGATAAGGTGAAAGTATTGTAAATTTAATGCCGTTTTCAACTAAAACTCTTAAAGTATCATCATCAACAGCAGTTTCTGCAAGCCACATCCCTTCAGGTTCACGTCCAAACCTGTATTCAAAATCTTTTTTTCCCCATTTTACTTGAGTTTGCTTATCTCTTTCATTTGCAAGAGGCATAATCATGTGGTTATATACTTGTGCTATTGCATTACCGTGTCCGCTGTGCAGTTTCCTGCTTTGGATATCAGCCTTTATAAGTCTTTCATAGGCAATAGGTGCGTATTCTTCCATCCATGAAAGCAATGTAGGCCCAAAATTAAAACTCATATATTCGTAGTTATTAACAACATCTAAAATATGGTTATTGGAATCAACAATTTTTGATACGGAATTAGGATTGTAACATTCGCTGTTTATTCTCTCATTCCAATCGTGAAAAGGTAATGCACTATCTTGTTGTTCTATTGCTTCCAACCAGGGATTTTCTCTCGGGGGTTGGTAAAAATGACCATGTACAGCTAGAAATACTTTGTCTTTATCTTTTTCCAAATTGTCCATTATTTTTTAACTCCGTCTTTTTCGGGTGCTTTCTTTGTTACGGTTATGCTTTCAACATCTATCCACGCATCCCCGAGTGCATCTGAAAATACCGTACCTACGATTAATAATTCATCATTGGTTTTTAAATCAATAAATTTTTCCGCCGTTTCACGTTTTAAAAATAACTTCATTTCTGATAACGGAATATCGAAATTTGTATCATCTCTCTTAATTAGAAATGAAATATAGTCGTCGGAAGATTTGAATGCAGGCTTGTAATCAAGCCCCAGTGTTGAAAATTTGTCAAATTTCGCATTCATTGTTATTTTCTTATTCAAATAAGTTTTTGGTGAATTAACAACATTTAACGGTGCAATCGTACCTTGTATTGTATTTACAACGGCAGGTGTTTGAACCGCTGTAGGTTGAGCTTTAGCTGTATCTGTATATAAACTGCTTCCGGTTAAAATTACAGCACAAAATATTGCTGTTAAAAATGTTTTTATGTATTTTGCATTTATCATATTACTAATCCCTTCTTTAATATAATTGTAACATGTTTTAATATTTATGCAAAAATATCTAATTAAATCTTTCAAAAACAGTTTCAATATTTTTTAAATAATCTTGCGGATTAAAAAATTCTTCAATTTCTTTTTCGGATAGTTTCGCTGTTATTTCAGAATCGCTTAATAATTCGTTTTTAAAATTTCCGCCATTTAATGCCGAAATAGCATGTTTTTGCACTATTTCATAGGCTTTTTCTCGGGTGTAACCTTTTTCAACAAGTGTTAGCATTATTTTTTGTGAGTATATTATTCCGCCGTATAATCCTGTATTTTTTAACATATTATCTTCATGTACAACAAGATTTTCCATAATATTTTTAAATCGATGAACCATAAAATCAACTAGTATCAACGAATCAGGAAAAATTATTCTTTCCGCTGAGCTGTGCGAAATATCTCTTTCGTGCCAAAGATTTATATTCTCAAATGCTGTTATCATGTTTGAACGTACAACTCGTGATAATCCGCAAAGATTTTCGCTCAATACGGGATTCTTTTTATGAGGCATTGCGGATGAGCCTTTTTGACCTGATGAAAACCCTTCTTCAACCTCTCTGACTTCTGTTTTTTGCAGATGTCTTATTTCTGTAGCAAATTGCTCAATAAGAGATGCAATCAAAGCAAGAGCAGACATAAATTTTGCATGCCTGTCACGAGAAATAATTTGTGTAGAAATTTTCGCAGGCTTTAAATTCAAATATCCGCATGCATATTTTTCAACATCTACGGATAAGTTGCTGTATGTGCCAACCGGCCCTGATATTTGTCCGACAGAAATTTCATCGAGAGCATTGATAAATGTTTTTTTTGCACGACTTAATTCGTCATACCAATTCAAAAGCTTAAATCCGAATGTTGTAACTTCTGCGTGTACACCATGTGAACGTCCCATACAAACAGTGTTTTTATATTTAAACGCCATTTCTTTTAATATTTTAATTAAATCTTCAAGTTCCCTAAATATAATTTTGGAAGAATTTTTAATTTGCAATGCAAAAGCTGTGTCAATAACATCAGAACTTGTTAATCCCATGTGAAGATATTTTGCATTTTCTTCACCTATATTTTCATTTATATTGGTTAGAAACGCAATTACATCATGTTTTACTTCCCGTTCAATTTCTTCTATACGTTCTATTGAAAAAGAAGCTTTGTTTTGAATCTGAATTAGTGCTGACTCGGGGATTTGTCCTAAAAGGTTGTAAGCTTTACACACAGCTATTTCAACATCTAAATAATACTTAAATTTAGATTCCAAATCCCATATTTTAGAAATTTCTTCCCGTGAATATCTTGATATCATTAATTACACTCCTGCTGTACTAAATTGCATTTCATAAAGATGCTTATATTTTCCGTTTTGAATAGCCATTAACTCTTCGTGAGTACCAAGTTCTGCAAGTTCACCCTCATTTATTACGGCAATTCTGTCTGCGTTTTGTATTGTGGAAAGTCTGTGCGCAATTACAAATACGGTCTTATTATTAATGAGGTTATCCAAAGCTTTTTGTACGACAGCCTCTGATTCATTATCAAGAGCAGATGTTGCTTCATCAAGAATTACAATCGGTGCATTTTTTATCATAGCTCTTGCTATCGCAACACGCTGTCTTTGTCCGCCGGAAAGAGAAGCACCTCTTTCTCCGACAATTGTATTTATACCATCAGTTAAGGAATCCACAAATTCGTCTAAATGAGCAAGTTTTAACACTTCTTGAATTTCATCATCAGATGCATTTGGTTTACCCATTAAAATATTTTCTTTGATTGTACCTGTAAACAAATAATTATCCTGAAAAACAAAGCTTATGCTATTTCTCAGATCGGCTATATCAAAATTCCTTATATCTTCATTATTGATTGTTATTGAACCTGATTTGATATCATAAAATCTCGGAATTAAATTTACAACAGTAGATTTACCGCCACCTGAATTTCCGACGAGTGCAATTGTTTCATTTTTATTAATTGATAAAGAAAAGTTTTTCAAAACGGGTACATTTTGCTCGTATTCAAAATTGACATTATTGAATTTTATACCCGAACCTATTTCTTTAAACGGTTTTGCATCTTTAGAACTTACTATTTCCGGCATGAGTTCAAATATCTCAAAAACCCTCGCCATTGCAACAAACGTATTTTGAAGAAGAGTAAGCGTCAAACCAAGCGTTTTTGTAGGCTTGTATAGTAAAAGTAATGAAGTAATAAATGAAGCAAAAGCACCTGCTGTCATTTCTCCGGAAATAATCAAACTGTTACCGTAATTCATAACAATAGCTATACCTATTGAACAAATAAAGTACATAATCGGTGACATCCAACCGACTCTTTTTGTTAAAGACATTGTTAGTCCAAATTGTGTTCTAATTTGATTCTCAAATTTTTTATTTTGACTGTTTTGCATATTATATGCAGTAACTATACGATTTCCGGCAAATGTTTCATTAAAATTAGTAGTCATATCTCCGCCAACAACCATCGTTGCATTAGATACGGCTTTAATTTTCTTTCTTATAAATGCGACAGGAGTTATTGCGATAGCCATAACTCCGACACCAATGAGTGCCAGTTTCCACGAATTTATCATAAGAACAATAACAAGTGCTACAAGTTCAAATATTGATAATATAAATGTTTTAAGCGTACTTATTAATGTTTTGGAAGCTTGATCGGGATCGGTAAAAAATCTGCTTAAAACAATACCCGACGAATTTATATCGAAAAATTTTGTATCCATTGAAGTTAATTTTTTAAACAAATCAATCTTTAAATTATTTGACATTTTGTTTCCTGTCCATTCCGTCAGATAATCGCAAAGATATCTTAAAACACCTTGAAATAAAGCAAAAAATACAATTGCAATCGGTATAAACCTAATTAAAAAAGCTTGAAGTTGTAATTTATATCCCTGAAATTCAAAAACTTGCATTTCATTACCATTAACAACATAATCCATATATGGACGCAGAGAAAATGCAATAACACCGTCTAAAAGTCCTAACGGTATAGCGAGTAATACAAGTATAACAGTTCTAAACATAACCGTTTTAAAGTACGGATACATCTTTTTTAATAAATGTCCATATTTAAATGCATTTTTTGACCTTGTATCTTTTAGCTTTAATCTATTCTCAATTTCCATAAAAATTTTACTCCCTGTTCCTAAAAAAATTGTACCATAGACAAAAGTTTATTATATAATAATTTAATAAAGGATGATAAAGTGTAATTTTAAAGGAGATGTATTATGAAAATCAGAGCAAGTCATATTTTAGTCGAAACAAAAGAACAAGCCGAAAATCTTTTGCTTGATATTGAAAACGGAGTTGCATTTGAAGATTTGGCAAAAGAATATTCAAAGTGCCCATCAGGTCGTGACGGTGGTGATTTGAGATGGTTCGGAAAAGGAATGATGGTAAAACCTTTTGAAGATGCAGCTTTTTCTTTAAAAGAAGGTGAAATATCCCAACCTGTTGAAACTCAGTTCGGTTGGCATTTAATTAAATGTACGGGTATCGATGAATAGATATAGCAATCTGCTTAACAAACTTAAAGTTGATTATCTCCTCGTTAATTCTACAAATGAATTTTTGACGGAATATTCTTTTTTGTCTGAAAATGCACGTTATAAAGTTACGGGTTTTTCAGGCTCAACAGGTGATGCTTTAATTACAAATGACAAAATTTATTTGTTTGTTGACGGAAGATATCATATCCAAGCCGATAATGAAGTGTTTGAAAATATCTCAGTCGTTAAATTACAAGCAGGTCAACTTCAGGATGATGAAATCAAAAAAATCATTAATTCTGAAAAAATATTAGGAATTGTATCAAAAAAAGTATCTCAAAAAAGGTTGGAAGGTTTTAGAGGATATAAAACAAAGCTTTTGGATAAAGACCCGATTCTTGATTATACAGAAGCTCATTCAAAAGAATATTCAAGAGTATTTGAAGAAAAAAAATATATTCCTAAAAAAGCAATTTTGATAACAAATCTTGAAGAAGTTTCATATATTACCGGCCTAAGAGATTTTTCGAATGACGGTTCTTCAAAAATATGGGCAAAACTGTTTATAGAAAAAGACGGAAATAAAATATTATTTAAAAATAACAAGGATTGCGAATGCTTTTTAGCCGATTACAATGGTGAAGTTTATATAGATAAAACTACTATAAGTGCATTTGATTATAAATTAATCAAACATCCGATTGATAGAGAATCTGAAATAAAATTTATGAAATCAATTAAAACGGAAGAAGAAACAGAAAGTTATAAAAAAGCTTTTAAACAAACTGATAAAGTTCTTTTGGCAATAAGAGAATTTATTGAAAAAAATGATAATTTATCCGAATATGATATAGCCAAACATTTAAAAGAAGAGTTTATAAAAAGCGGTGCAAAAAGTTTAAGTTTTAATTCTATTGTTGCAATAAATGAACATTCTGCGCTTGCTCATTATTCAAAAAATGATAAAAATACAATTTTAAAAAATGGCGATTTGGTGCTTATTGATTGTGGCGCATATTATGAAAGCGGACTCGCAACCGATATTACAAGAGTTTTTGTTAAAGGATGCCCGAATTCGACTCAAAAAAGAATATATACAAAAGTTTTAAAATCTTTTTTGAATTGTTATCACTATCCGATAACGAAAAAAGGTGTTTCAGGATTTGAAATTGACAGATTGGCACATACAATTCTTGATGCGGATATTGAAGATTTTGAGTTTAATCATGGTCTCGGGCATGGTATTGGAATAAATGTCCATGAAGCTCCGCCTGCATTAAATAAATCTGAAATGGCTCATACAAAAATTGTTGATAATATGACATTTACAATTGAACCCGGGTTGTATAATCCGAAGTTTTTTGGAATAAGACTTGAAAATTCATGTTATATGAAAGACGGTAAAATTCATTCTTTTGTGAAATTCGGTTATGAAGGGAAATTAATAGATTATAAAATGCTTAGCTCAAAAGAAAAAGAATGGTTAAAGGAGTTTGAAATTTTATGAAAATAACTTCTGTTAACAATGAAATCATAAAAGAAACATCCAAGCTTTTAATAAGCAAATACAGAGATGAAAAAGGTTTGTTTATACTTGAAGGTATAAAAGGAATAGAAGAAGCATTTAATGCAAACTTAGAAATATTAAAAATATTTGTTGAAGAAAATTCATCAGAACAAATTTATCCGTTATTACAAAATAAGGATATTATATACGAAGTGTCAGAAGCCGTTATGAAAAAGATTTCTGATGCAAAAACACCTTCAAAAGCCATTGCCGTTGTTAAAAAACCAAATGTTAAATGGTCGGATGATTATAAAAATATTATATTATTGGACGGAATAAAAGACCCCGGTAATCTTGGAACAATTATAAGAACTGCATCCGCTTTCTCTGTTGATGCAATAATATTATATGGAGATACCGTGGATTTATTTAATCCGAAATGTGTTCGAGCTACTGTCGGAAATTTATGGAAAATTCCTATTTTTAAATTTGAAGATTTAAAACACTTAAAAGGATATGAATTTGTTGCAACTTTACCAAACGGTGAAAATGTTATAAATATCAAGGACTATAAACCGGCACGAAAAACAATTGTAATGTTTGGTTCAGAAGCGAAAGGTTTAAGCGAAGAATTAAAACAAATGGCGGATAAAAATATTACCATAAGCATGAAAAAAACCGTTGAATCACTTAATTTAAGTGTGTCAGCAGGAATAATAATGAATCAATTGTTTAATTAAATTGAAGCCCCGCTTTCGCGGGGGCTTCAATTACTGTCAAATTAATATTTGGGATAATGTATATTATTATGTTTATATCAAGTTAAGTGCTATACTTGGTTGCTGGTTCGCTGTTGACAATAGTGTAGCTGATGATTGTTGCAGAATTTGGTATTTGATATAATTTGAAGATTCAGTTGCTACATCAGCATCTTTAATAGAAGAATTTGCAGAAACTATATTTTCTTTTTGAACACTTATAGCAGTAACTGCAGATTCTACTCTGTTCATATAAGCACCAATTAATGCGACTCTGTTAGATACATTTTCAATTGAATCATCTATAAAATACAAGAATTCACGTGCCGTATTATCATCAGTATATACAGCATCACAAATGGCTGTTATACATGACAATTTACCTTCTGCATAATCAGAAGCATTCAGCGCCGGATATTTAGAGCTATAATCGAATTTACCAACGGCTGTTCCTGTGATTCTTGATTTTAATGCATCTGTATTTTCATTCGTATCTGTTCTTACATACCAAGTATTTCCCGATCCGGCATGAGCATTGTTGTCTATTAATAAGGCAGAACACTTTGCTGATTCAAACAAAGTATATTGTAAATTGATAATATTTTCTTTGCCGGCATTATTGCTTACTTGAAGATTAATACCCGTTTGCGAAGTAACTGCAATACTTGTTCCGTCGAGTAGTTTAATACCGTTAAAGTCAATAACTTCGCATAATCGGTTAATTTCTAACATTCTTTGTTGAACTTCAGTTCTTATCGCTTTCATTGATGAAGTACCGTAAGTTCCGTTGGCTGCTTGTTCTGTCAAGTCTCTAATACGTTGTAAATAATCATTAACAACATCTAAAACACCTTCTGCTGTATCAAGTAATGACAAGCCCATTGTTGCGTTTGATTCTGCAACATCATAACCTGAAATTTGAGCCTCCATTAATGTAGATACTGATGAACCGGCCGCATCATCTTTACCTGAATTGATTCTGAATCCAGTTGTTAATCTTTCCATTGCAGTGTTCATTCCTGTTGTCGCAGCCGACAAGTTCCTTTGTGCCGTCAAAGAGGCAAGATTTGTGTTGATTGTAATTGAAGCCATAATTTAATCTCCTTTTCTTTTTTAACTCTTCCGTGATTATTAATTATTTTGATTATGTAAAAGCTTATAAGAACATTGCAGATATCTTCAGAATAATTAATATTCTGACCGTTATTACAATTGGGGTTTATATATCTCTTTTGACACTAACATCATAAAATATTTTTAAAATATTTAAAATTCTAAATAAGTTTGAAGTTTCTACAACTAAAGTTTAAAAAAAACGGAATAAAACGATTTATAATAACAAATTGCAACTTTAATAAAATTTACTCAATGTATTTTGTCTTCATTCAAGAAGCAATCGCAACACTAACGCCTAAAGTGTAGTAAACTCAAATAAGAAAGGAGTTAGTG
>JAKSUR010000034.1 GCA_024408765.1 bacterium
CTGCATTCTGAAATGAGATTTTCCGTCGCAATTCGGAAAAAGTTTTTTAAATAAAGCTTTTGCTTCAGCGATTGTTCCAATTGAAAAAAATTGCATGATGTCGGATTTTACTTTTTCTGTTGAATCTTCTGTGCCGATTTGCAACATTGCATTATATTGTGACATTAAAATCGGGTTGATTTCTTGTAACTTTGTTTGCATATAATCTCCTTGTTTTGAATTGAATATATAACGTATAACGGTATGTTTTTTTTTAACTTTAATCAAAAAATCGATTTAACAGTTAAATCCTTAGGGATGTAGTCCATAAGGATTAATTCCTATCTGTTTTTTAGCCAATTGTAACAATTTTAAAGGGTACTTAATGCTTTGTTATATTTCTTAACATAATTATTCTAAATATAATTAATAGTGTTGCGATTGCTTCTTGAATCCACCCAATCCCTGATTGTTAACAAATGTTAAGAATTATAGCAATTTTATATGTTGAAAATACTTTATATATATAGAGGATATAGAACGAAAAACTTTCAAATTAATTCATTATACTACACTTCACACACATTAAGTTTTTAGAGTCGATAAGACTCTTTTTTTTTGTTAAAATTGATTTATAATGGTTAAGTTAATATTATTTTATGAGGATAATATATGAAAAGATTTGGATATACGTTAGCTGAGATTTTGATAACATTGAGTGTTATAGGCATAATATCGGCATTAATGATACCTGCGATTAACAATGCTAAGCCTGACAGTACAAAATTAGTTTATTTAAAGGCTTATGATTCTTTGTGTGAAGTTATTAATAAAGTTGTAAACAATAGTTCTATATACAGTCCTGTATATAAAGTCAATGATTCGTTAAAATACGACGTTAGTGATTATCCTCTCTTGAATTTTTCACAGCCTATAAATACCGGATTTGATTCTGTACCTGAAAATGAATATAAATTGGCAAATATTTTAAAAGAAGCTTTCAATGGAGATGGTACATGCACATCAGGAGCTTCAAGCTGCACCTTCATAACACCAGACAATATGACTTGGATTATTACTCCGACCCAAATAGCCGACAGCTTGATGCAGTCAACAACCGCAACTTCAAATATTACCTTTTATGATACAATAGAATTAAAAATTGATGAAAATTCATTTACTTTCTTTGTTGAGGGAAATGGGAATGTTGTCCCCGTTGATATTCAAGGTCAAGCTTATATAAAATACAGAAAAAAAACCACCGGAAAAGATAATACGGCAGGATTAACAAATAAAACAATCAATGATATAAAATCATCTTATTCAATAGGAGCTGATATAAAAAGATTGTAAAATATAATGAATACCGAATTAATCAGCTTATTTGCAAATTCCTCTTTATTATTGTAGAATTACAAATATAATTTATGGATAATTGAGTATAAATGAATCTTGCAGATATATTTGTTAATATTTTTATAATAGCATTTTTGTTGTTTATAAACGGTTTTTTCGTTGCAGCGGAGTTTGCTCTCGTTAAAGTTCGAAAAACACGCCTAGAGCAATTATGTAATGAAGGTGATTCTAATGCAAAAAGAGCATTAAAGCTTGTTAATGAAACAAACAAAATGCTTGCAGCGGCACAACTAGGCGTAACTATTGCAAGTATAGCATTAGGTTGGGTGGCAGAAGCTACTATTGTTCAGCTTATTGAACCTGTTATTAAGCTTTTACAATTCGGGCACTATGCGTTTTCTGCACATATTGTAGCTGTTCCGATTTCATTTGTTTTGGTTACATATTTTCATGTTTTGCTTGGGGAACAATTGCCAAAATGCTTTGCATTAAGGCATCCTGACAAATTGGCATTGGCAGTTGCTACGCCAATGGATGCTTTTATATTTCTAATGAAGCCTTTCGTGTGGGTTTTAATGGCAAGCGGAGATAAAATTTTATCTGCATGTCATGTATCAAATGAAGATGCGGCGCTTGTAAATTCAACGGAAGAGTTAGATATGCTTGTTGAGGCAGGGTACAATGAAGGTGTTCTGAATGAAACAGAAACAGAAATGTTACACAACATGTTTAAGTTTTCCGATTTAATGGCAAAACAAGCTATGACTCCAAGAACGGATATGGTTTGTATTCCGAATGATATTACTTATGATGAACTTGTTAAGTTTTCTTTAGAAAATCAATATACCAGATATCCTGTATATGAAGAAGAAAATATAGATAAAATCTTAGGTTTCGTTCATGTAAAAGATTTGTTCTCAATGTCAATGAATAGAGAAAGGTTTTCAATAGAACGACTTACCAGACCTTTAATGCTTGTACCTGAAACTATAACGCTGGATAATCTCATTATTGAGTTTAAAAAGTCCCATGCTCAAATGGCGGTGGTTATAGATGAATTTGGCGGTACATCAGGACTGATTACATTGGAAGATGTTTTGGAAGAAATTATTGGTGATGTTCAAGATGAATTTGACGAAGAAGAAGATTCGGATATTATAAAATTAGATGAAAACACTTATATTGCTAATGGCATGACAAGAATAGATGAATTTGTTGAGTATTTTAATCTTGATAAAACCAGATTTGAAGAAGATGACGTTGAAACCATTGCGGGTTTTGTTGTTAAGCTCCTTGGGCATATTGCAAATAAAGATGACGTAGTTTCTTTTAACGGATTAATATTTAAAGTTGTAGAAATTGACGGCGCAAGAATCACAAAATTAGAAGTAATTCAAGAGCCTGAATTGGTTTCTTCTAACGATACGGATGAAAATGTTTAAAAATTTTAATATACCCTAAAATCTGTTTGTTTTATAATTTAAAAATAACAGTGAGGATAATATTGATGTTAAAAGATTTTTTCTTGGATGAAGTTAAAGTGGCTATAAATAAAGCTATTGAAGCAAATAAGCTCGGGCAAATGTGTGCTAATGATGGATACATGCTTATAGTAGAAAAGCCAAAGAATCCTGAGTTTGGTGATTTTGCAGTTAATATTTCTTCGCTTGCACGTTTAGCTAAAATTGCTCCACCAATAATAGCAAACAATATTTTGGAATTTTTACCTCAAAATTCATATACAGTTTCGGTAGTAGGAGGTTTTATCAATTTTAAGATAAAAGATGAAGTTTTGTCTGATATAATAGCGGAAATTTTAAGAAAAAAAGAAAATTACGGCAGAAATCAAGTTGAAAATAAAGAAAAGATTTTGCTTGAGTATGTTTCAGCCAATCCGACAGGGCCGTTTCATATTGGTCATGGCAGATGGGCTGCTATGGGAAGTGCATTGGCAAATCTTTTGAGGTTTTACGGACATGAAGTTTATGAAGAATTTTACATAAATGATGCGGGAAGCCAGATTCAAAAACTTGGAAATTCTTTGAGAATAAGAATCAGACAAGAATTGGGTGAAAATGTGGATTTTCCTGCGGATGAAGTTGAAAGAAAAAATTATTATCCCGGTGATTATTTAATTGCGACTGCTAAAAATTATCTTGAAAAACACCCGAATGTGAATATTGACAATGTGCAGAATGTTCCGCTTGCTGATTTATGTGAATTCGCAAAGCTTGAAATGGAAATGCGGCAACAAACACTTTTGAAGGATTTTAGGGTTCATTTTAATAAATTTTATTCGGAATTGGATTTGCATAAATCGGGAAAAGTTGAAAACAGATATAAAGAATTAAATAAAAAAGGCTTTTTGTACGAGCATGATGGTGCTATGTGGTTCAAATCAACTGAATATGGTGATGATCAGGATAGGGTAATTAAAAAAGCGGATGGTTCAAATACATATCTGACTGCTGATATAGCATATCATGCAGATAAGTTTGACAGAGGATTTGATCGTTTGATTGATATTTGGGGTGCTGATCACCATGGGTATATCGCTCGTGTAAAGGCTTCTTTACAAGCTTTGGGATATAAACCCGATATGCTTGAAATTCTTTTGGGACAACTCGTAAACCTTCTTGTAGATGGAAACGAAGTAAGAATGGGCAAACGTAAAAATATGGTTACTCTTGATGACTTAATTGAAGAAGTCGGGGTAGATGCAACACGTTACTGGATGTGTATGAGGAATATTGATGTAACGCTTGATTTTGATATTGAACTTGCAAAACGCTCAACTGACGAAAATCCGGTGTTCTATGTTCAATATGCTTATGCTCGTGTTTGTTCAATTTTAAGAAATGCTATTGCGACAAAAGTTAATCCTGAAACAGGAAAAACTGAACCAGCGCATGTGAAAGAAGCTGAATTAAAAGAAATAGAATCAAATATTGATAAAGATTTAATCAAAAAGACGGCAGAAGGTGCAAAAGCTCTTATAATGAAGCTGGAAGAATTTAAGTCGGTAATTGTTTTATCTGCTGAAAACAGAACGGTATACACTATTTGCAGATATGTACAGGAATTAGCACAGGAATTTCATTCGTTTTACAATTCAAATCGTGTAATTTGTGAGGACAGAGATTTAATGAAAGCAAGGCTTGCAATAGTTTTTGCTGTTAAGACAGTATTAAAAAATGCTCTTGATATACTTGCGGTATCTGCACCGGAAAAAATGTAAAAAAGTTAGTTATAAATAGAATATTTAATTTTATTGTTTTTTGTATATTTATTTAAGCTACCGCATATTTTTTGTTAAGTTTTGTAACAATAAGGGTTGAAAAATTGTAAAAAATACGCTTATTAAGTTGACTCATTATTTTGATGTTGTACGATTGTTATTATGGTTAAATGTGGGATTTTTATGTCCGAAATTAGCAAAATATAGTTTAAGTAATATAAACAGTGCGTACATCATAGAACAGACGAGGTGAATTAATGTCGACAAAATATGCAAAAAGAGTAACGCCAATGGGTATTCCAAATACCAGACTTGACGATTTACCGGATTTAATTGACGTGCAGAAAAAATCATTTGAATGGTTTTTAAAAGAGGGCTTGAAGGAAGAGTTACTTGCATTTTCCCCGATTAAGGATTATACAGGTAGGCTTGAACTGCATTTTCTCCCGAACTATACATTTGATAATGCAAAGTATACTGTAGAAGAAGCTCGTATTCACGATGCGACTTATGCAAAACAACTTAGAGTTATGGTTCGTTTAGTTAACCGTGACAGTGGTGAAATAAAAGAGCAAGAAGTCTATATAGGTGATATAGCTACTATGACTGAAAAGGGTACTTTTATTGTAAACGGTGCTGAGCGTGTCATAGTTTCGCAAATTGTACGTTCTCCGGGTGTTTACTTCAAAAGAGAAGTTTCTCCGACAGGTAAAAGGCTTTACAATGCCACAATGATTCCGAACAGAGGAGCATGGTTAAAGATTGAAACTGATTCTAACGATATTATTTATGTCAAGATTGATAAGAACAGAAAAATCCTTGCTACAACACTGCTTAAAGCAATGGGTATTACTGTTTCGGAAATGGAATCTTTATTTACTCACTTTGAATTTTTGAAAAAGACATTGGATAAAGATACAACTGAAACGACAGATGATGCTTTAATTGATTTATATAAAAAATTAAGACCCGGTGATCCGGCATCTGCACAAGGCGGACGTCAAATATTAGAATCAAGATTCTTTGATGATAAGAAATATGATATCGGTCGTGTTGGTCGTTATAAATTGAATAAGAAATTAAATTTGAATATTCCTAATAGCGTTAGAACTCTGACAAGAGAAGATATAATTGCTTCTTTGGAATATTTAATAAACCTGACATATGACGAAGGTTCATTGGATGATATCGACCATTTGGGCAACAGAAGAATTCGTTCGGTTGGTGAATTGTTACAAAATCAATTTAGAGTTGGTCTTTCAAGAGTTGAAAGAATTGTCAGAGAAAGAATGACTCTGCAAGATTCTGAAACGCTCACTCCGTTGAACTTACTGAATACAAAACCATTAGTTGCATCTTTAAAAGAATTCTTCGGAAGTTCGCAATTATCACAGTTTATGGATCAAATCAATCCGTTAGCGGAATTAACACACAAAAGACGTGTTTCAGCATTAGGCCCCGGTGGTTTACAAAGGGAAAGAGCCGGTTTTGCGGTTCGTGATATTCACCCTTCTCACTATGGTCGTATTTGTCCTATTGAAACACCTGAAGGCCCTAACGCAGGTTTGATAGGTTCATTGGCAACTCACGCAAGAGTTAACGACTACGGATTCGTTGAATCTCCGTTCTTTGTTGTCAAAGACGGTGTTGTAACAGATGAAGTTGTATATATGACAGCCGATGAGGATGAAAATTATCGTTGTGCACCAGCTGATGTTAAGTTAAATAAAGACAATACATTTAGAGATTCACGAGTACCTGTACGTTATCGTTCAGAGTTTATAATGAGTGATTCTTCAAAGGTTGACTTTATCGGTGTTTGCCCGATACAGATTATATCTGTTGCTACGTCAATGATACCGTTCATAGAACATGACGATGCGAACCGTGCTTTAATGGGTTCAAACATGCAACGTCAATCAGTTCCTCTTCTTATTACGGAAAGACCTGTTGTAGGTACAGGTATCGCAAAAGATTCAGGAATGGTTGTTTGTGCAAAAGTTGACGGTGTTGTTGAAAGAGTCGTCGGTGAGGAAATTATAATAACCGATCAAAACGGAAAGCAACATTTGCATACATTAATGAAATATGTACGTTCAAACCAAGACACTTGCATTAACCAAAAACCTATTGTTAATGAAGGTGATAAGGTTAAAGCGGGTGATGTTATTGCTGATGGCGCATCAACAAGTTGCGGAGAACTTTCGATAGGCAAAAATATCTTAGTTGCATATATGCCTTGGGAAGGATATAACTTCGAGGATGCGATTTTGCTTTCTGAAAGATGCGTTCATGATGATATTTTCACATCAGTTCACATTGAAAAATTAGAAATAGATGCAAGACAAACGAAACTCGGGCCGGAAGAAATTACCAGAGAAATTCCAAATGTATCAGAGGATGCTCTAAGACATTTGGATGAAAGAGGTATTGTTCGTATCGGTGCAAGGGTTTATGCAGATGATATTTTAGTAGGTAAAGTTACTCCTAAGGGTGAATCAGAGCATCCGCCTGAAGAAAAATTGTTAAGAGCAATTTTTGCTGAAAAGGCAAGAGATGTTAAGGATAATTCGCTTCGAGTTCCTCATGGTGAAGGCGGTCGTGTACTTGATGTTAAAGTATTTGACAGAGAAAAAGGCGATGAATTGCCACCCGGAGCAAATACAGTCATAAGAGTTTATATAGCTCAAAAGAGAAAAGTATCTGTGGGTGATAAACTTTCAGGTCGTCACGGTAACAAGGGTATTGTATCTCGTATATTACCAAAAGAGGATATGCCGTTCTTACCTGACGGAACGCCTGTCGATATAGTTCTTAACCCACTGGGTGTACCTTCTCGTATGAATGTGGGTCAGACTTATGAATGTTTGCTTGGTTTAGCGGCATATTTAACAGGCGAACATTATGAAGCACCTTCATTTGATGAAAGATATGGTGAAAACCAATCTGAGATAGCTACAAAGGCAGAACTTTTAAGAGGTATTAAAGAATCAGGTTGTGATTGGGTTAGAGAAGACGGTAAAGTTTATCTTATTGACGGCAGAACGGGTGAACCGTTTGACGAACCTATCGCAGTTGGTCTGTCATATATTCTGAAACTTGTTCACTTGGTTGATGATAAGATTCACGCAAGATCAACAGGGCCTTATTCATTAGTAACACAACAGCCTCTTGGTGGTAAAGCTCAGTTCGGCGGACAGAGGTTCGGAGAAATGGAAGTTTGGGCATTAGAGGCTTATGGTGCAGCATATACTCTTCAAGAAATGCTTACCATTAAGTCTGATGATGTCAACGGACGTAACAGAGCTTATGAAGCTATTGTCAAGGGTGATAATATTCCAAGACCGGGTATTCCGGAATCATTTAAGGTACTTGTAAGAGAATTGCAAAGTATTGGTCTTGACATTACTGTTGCTAAGAAAAATGGTACAGAAGTCGATTTGATGAGTGATATGGACGATTTAAGAAAGGCAGCTCCAAAGAGAACTCTTTCTGATATTGATTCGGAATTATTAAATATCAATTTCTTTGAAACTTCTACAACAATGGGCGAGATATAACAGAAGGCAAGATGGCAGGAAGGCAAGAGGATAAGCCTTCAATACGGACTAACCTCTTGACATCTTGACCTCCTGACCTCTAGAAAAGGAGAAAATTAAAAAATGTCAACAAGTATAGATTATTTTGATTATATAAGAATTAGTATTGCGTCTCCGGAAAGGATACTACAATGGTCGCATGGTGAAGTTACAAAACCTGAAACCATTAACTACAGAACATTAAAGCCTGAAAGAGATGGTTTGTTCTGCGAAAGAATTTTTGGACCAACTAAGGACTGGGAATGTTATTGCGGAAAGTATAAAAGAGTTCGTCATAAAGGTATTATTTGTGAAAGATGTGGTGTTGAGGTAACGGATTCAAAAGTAAGACGTCACAGAATGGGGCATATAAAATTAGCTGCTCCTGTATCGCACATTTGGTTCTTAAAAGGAATTCCGTCATATTTGGGTTTATTACTTGATATGACTCTTAAGGATTTGGAACAAGTTATTTATTTTAACAACTATGTTGTAATTGATCCTGCTGATTCTCCGTTTAAGAAATTACAGTTATTAACCGAAGAAGAGTATGAAGATTTCATTATGGAAAATGAAGAATCTCAACTTAAAGTAGGTATTGGTGCGGAAGCCATTAAAGAACTTTTAGGTGAGGTTGATATACATAAACTTGCGGAAGAAATTAGAGATGAATTGGCAAATGGTGTAAATTCAGTTCAGAAGAAAGGTAAGTTAATTAAAAGATTAAGATTGCTAGATTCACTGATTTCATCGGAAACCGATCCGACTTGGATGGTAATGGATGTCTTACCTGTTACTCCTCCTGATTTAAGACCTATGGTTCAATTAGACGGTGGCAGATTCGCAACTTCCGACTTAAATGATTTATACAGACGTGTAATTAACAGAAATAATCGTTTACAAAGATTGCTTGAAATGGGTGCTCCTGAAATCATTGTAAGAAATGAAAAGAGAATGCTACAAGAAGCAGTAGATGCTTTGATTGATAATGGCAGAAGGGGTGGAACTGTTGTTGGGCCTAATAACAGAGCGCTTAAGTCATTGTCAAATATAATTGAAGGTAAACAAGGTCGTTTTCGTCAAAACTTATTAGGTAAACGTGTTGACTATTCAGGTCGTTCCGTTATTGTTGTAGGACCTTCTTTGAAGCTTAACCAATGCGGCTTACCAAAAGAAATGGCAATCGAGTTATTTAAACCGTTTGTTGTTAATAAATTAATTGAAAGAGGTTTTGTACAGAATATTAAATCAGCTAAAAAGATGATTGAGCGTTCTGATGCAAAGGTTTGGGATATCTTAGAAGAGATAATTGACGGTCATCCTGTATTATTGAACCGTGCTCCAACCCTTCACAGACTTGGTATTCAGGCGTTTGAACCAAAGTTGGTGGAAGGACGTGCTATTCAACTTCACCCGCTTGTATGTACAGCATTCAATGCTGACTTTGATGGTGACCAGATGGCTGTTCACGTACCGCTTTCAATTGAGGCTCAAACCGAAGCAAGAATGCTTATGTTAGCTACTAACAATATTCTTGCTCCTGCTAACGGCAAACCTATTATTACACCTTCACAGGATATGGTTTTAGGTATGTATTATTTAACCATCATGAAAGATCCTGACATGAAGGTGAAAGCTTATTTCTATAGCTTCCAAGATGCTATATCGGCGTTAGAAGCTAAGGTTATAACTCTTCATGACAAGATAGTTGTAAGAGATGAAAAAGGTAAGAGAGTTGAAACTACGGTAGGCAGAATAATCTTTAATGAAGCCGTAAGAAAAGCTCTTGCTTAATCAAACACTCAAAGGAAGCTAGTAAGGAAAAAGGAAATATAAAATGGAAAACACATTTACATACAAAAATCACACACCTGATTTCATTAATAAACAAATGGATAAAGGCAGTTTGAAGAAATTATTATCTCAAATGTATTTGGAATATGGTGGTGCAAAAACTGCTGAACTCGCAAATACTTTAAAAAATTTGGGATACAGGTATGCTACAAAATCAGGTGTAACAATTTCTATTGCTGATTTAACAGTTCCTGAAACCAAAAGGGATTTATTAAAAGAAGCAGAAGTGGAGATTGAAAAGTCAACAAACAGATATCTAAAAGGTGAAATTACAGAGGTAGAAAGATATACCAAAGTTATTGACACATGGTCGGAAACAACGGCAAAATTAACGGAACAAGTTGTTGAAAATTTTGATAAATTGAATCCGGTGTATATGATGGCATTCTCAGGTGCGAGAGGTAATTTATCACAGGTATCTCAATTGGTCGGTATGCGTGGTTTGATGGCAGATGCATCAGGTCAGATTGTCGACATGCCTATTACATCAAACTTTAAAGAAGGCTTGTCCGTTACAGAATATATTATTTCATCTTATGGTGCAAGAAAAGGTCTTGTAGATACAGCTCTTAAAACGGCTGACTCAGGATATTTAACAAGAATACTTGTTGACGTTGCACAAGATGTTATTATTCGTGATGCAGATTGCGGTGGTGATAAATACATAAACATGAAGCCTATCATGGATGGAGATACAATCATTGTTCCTTTGATAGACAGATTACTGGGCAGAACCGTAGCACAAGATATTCTTGATGAAGATGGCAAGACTGTTCTTGTTGAAAAAAATACTACATTGGACAGAAAAGATTTGAAGAAAATATCTCATTTGAAGCTTGATGAGTTAAAAGTTCGTTCAGGTTTAACGTGCTCATTAGAGTATGGTGTATGTCAGAAATGTTATGGTTGGGCATTAACTACACAAAAACTTGTTGATGTTGGTGAAGCAATCGGTATTATAGCTGCTCAATCAATTGGTGAACCCGGTACACAGCTTACAATGAGAACATTCCACACCGGTGGTGCAGTAGGTGTTAAAGAAGCAACCAGAGAAATTATTGCAAATGCCGGCGGTACTGTTTCAACAAAGCTCAAGACAAGAGAGTTAAGAACTCGTCATGGTGATGTTGTTAGAGTTTCGATTTATGAATCTGATATTGAAATTAAAAGTGGTAAAAAATCAGAAACATATCATATTCCTGCCGGTGCTACAATATTTTTTGAAGAAGGTCAAGAAATTGACAAAGGTTATAAACTTGCGGAATATAGACCGAATGCAAATGACAGCGGTCGTTTGACAGAAAAAGCCACAAAGGATATTAATTCAGACATGTCCGGCGAAGTTCTTTTTGAAGATTTTGTTGCTGATGAAAAGAAGGACAGGCAAGGAAATATTTCAAGAACAGCAAATAAAAACGGTATTGTTTGGGTTATTGGTGGTGATGTATATAATCTTCCGGGAGGTTCTAAAGTTCTTGTTGAGGATGAACAAAAGGTTAAATCAGGCGATAAACTTGCAGAAACTCTTATGATTTCTGAACATGGCGGTGAAGTTCGATATGCTGAAGATTTAGAAGTTGAAACTGTAAAATCAGGTAAAAACAGCATAAATAAGATTGTTCATGGTAAAGAAATTACAATAGTAATTGCATCATTAACACCAAAAAATGCAAAATTTGAACAAACAAAGAAGGAACAACTTTGGACAGTTAAGAAAACCGGTGAAAAATATATTGTTAAAGCTCCTATTGATACTACGGTTGAAAATGGAATGATTTTAGCAGAACTTGTTGATGATGAATGTGCAGTAACATCATCAGGTGAGATAAGATATATTGATATTGAAGTTGATGAAAACCAAATTGTAACAAAACCCGGCAATATAGTGTTTGTTCCGGAGGAAGTTCATCAAATCAATAAAGATTCCTCTTTAAAAATGGTTGAAAATGGCACATTCGTTTCAGCAGGTACGGAAGTTGTAAAAGATGTATATTGCCACATTGATGGTGTTGTTGAGTTTAAAGAATTCAATGATGTAATACATGAAGTTACAATAAGACCCGGTGAAGTGCATACGTTATCAAGTATTTCGGAATTAAAAGTTGAAGAAGGCTCTGTTGTCGAAGCAGGAACTACAATTGCAAAAGGCATAAAGGCAAAGGAAACTTCCATTATTACGATGATGGAGATGGATTTTGATGATCTTGATATAGATGATTTAGATGAAGAAATTGATACTACTTCTCTTGAAGAAGAATCATTAGATGACAAACCTGTTCAAATACTTGTAAGACCGGTTCAGCCAATGTATATTGAACCTAAGGAAGTGTCAATTAAGTTCAATACTACGGATGATCTTATTAATATTGTTCCCGTTACGCAATTGCAATTTAAAGATGGTGCAAGAGTACGCAATTTGGATGGTGCCACATTGACCAGAACAAGTTTGGTTCTTCAAATGCAAGGCTATTTATCACATCTAAAAGGTTTGGTTGAATTAGATGAAAAGGGTGAATTAAAAGTAGTGGTACTTGAAACTCTTATTGTTCGTCGTGAGCAAGAAGGTAACTCTAAGATGAATTCATCTTTGCAAACTTCGTTACTTGTTGAAAATGGGCAAATAATTGAACCTAAAACTGCGGTTGCTAAAACAGAAGTTCTTGCTATAAATGATGGTGTAGCTTCAATAAAAGGTGATATAACCGAATCAAGACGACTTCTTATAAATTGCGGTAATTATGAAACAACTGTTTCAACAAAGGGAAAACCTTCTGTAAAAAAAGGTGATTTTATAAAACTTGATTCAGAGCTTGCTTCATCAGGTGAAACAGCACCGGTTTCAGGTAAAATTGTTGATGTTACGGCAAAATCCGTTACTATCAGAAACGGCAGACCATATTTGATTAGTCCGGGTACAATGTTGCAGGTTAATGAAAGTTCATTAGTTCTAAGAGGCGATATGTTAGCTTCATTGGTATTTGAGAGAGAAAAAACGGGCGATATCGTTCAAGGTTTGCCAAGGGTTGAGGAATTACTTGAAGCACGTAAACCTAAAGATTGTGCCATTTTGGCAGAAACAGACGGTACTGCTGAAATTGAAATTGAGGATGATGTTCCAAGACTTTATCTTGTTTCTGATGAAGGTTCAAGAACTGAAATCAAATTTGCTATTGATGCAAGCATTGTTGTTCAAAACAAACAACATATTAAAAAAGGTCAACCTCTAACAAGCGGACCATTGAATCCGCATGATGTTATAAGATTATGCGGGCCTGAAGAAGCTCAACAATATTTGGTAGACGAAGTTCAACGTGTATATCGTTCACAGGGTGTAGAAATTGCTGATAAACATATTGAAATTATCGTTCGTCAGATGACAAAGAAGGTTAGAGTTATCGAATCCGGTGATACTAACTTGTTACCGGGTGAGTTGGTTGAGGTTCAAACTTTTGAGAATGAGAATAAAGCTGTAAAAGAGCATGACGGTCAAGAAGCAACTTGTGAATACATGTTATTAGGTATTACAAAAGCATCCTTGAACACAGAAAGCTTTATTTCAGCCGCTTCATTCCAAGAGACTACCAGAATCTTAACAGAAGCAGCGGTTGACGGTAAAAAAGACTTGTTAAGAGGTTTGAAAGAAAACGTAATTATAGGTCGTTTAATACCGGCCGGAACGGGCTTCCATCATTTGTCATACGCAAATGAAGAAAGAGATAAAGAAGAACAGAAACGTGCCGCACAGCAGAGAAATCAAGCAAGAAAACCTTCTGCTATTTTAGAGGAGATTGAAGGAATGTTTGGTTCTCCTGAACTCGTTGGTGGTTCTGATGCTATACTTCCGGATGAGGAATAATCAATTAAAATTCATAAGAAAAGGGTGACTTTAATAAGTCATCCTTTTTTGTTGTCTATACAATATACCCACAAGCAGAATGTATTATATTTATTTTAATTATAAATTATTTACTGTGAGGGGGGGATTCTTATGAAGAAATTTATATGTGGTGTATTGTTATTTATATTATGCACAAATTTAGCTTTTGCAGATAATCAAAGAAGATTTATAAGACAACATCCTTATATTAATAATCCATATTATAGACATAGTAGCTATTTTGAAAATGAAGTTTTACCAAAAGATTTATCAGCACTTGAAAAATATTCCATGAATAAAATATACAGGCATGAACCTCCATTAAGACGATTAGAAAGACTGGAAACTCTTGCATTTGGTTCGACGCAAGCCGGAAATATAGAATCAAGATATAAAAACGTTGAGAATGCAATTTTATCACACCCGAATAATTCAATTAAACGCACAGCTTTGGGTACATTAGCAAATTATTTTGCAGGACAAGCAACAGGAGTAACCCCATCTTTATTTAATTATGATAATAATTATTTTAATAACAATTATGGATTTAATAATTTTAATAACGGATATGGTACAAACAGGATTAATCAATATACAAACGGTATGTTTGGAAGTGGTTTTAGTATATTAAACAATAGTTTAGGCAATAGAAGTACAGTTAGAATTCTTGATTAAGGTTATATTATAAATAAAATATTTGTTTTTAAACTATACGAATTACAAATATGTCTTGAAATTTATAAATGTTTGTCATAGAATCATAATGTAAGCGGAAGTAGCTCAGTGGTAGAGTACCTGCCTTCCAAGCAGGCTGTCGCGAGTTCGAGCCTCGTCTTCCGCTAATAAAAGGTCGGTAGAATTTTCTATCGACTTTTTATAATTGTAATATTTATGTAAATTATTATAATTAACAGATGTAATGTATAATGGACATTTAGATGGGATAGTTTTTATAAACTTTCAAACAGCCAGCCTCTTTGAGCCCTATTTTGTATATTGAGATACGGAGTAATTTTTTGCACTAAACTATCCATTTCTTGCACTATTTTGCACTAAATTTCTAGGTATTTATTCAGAAATTGCCAAATTTGCGATTATGTTTGAGTTCTAGCGACGGACTTTTTGTGCAAGAATTGTTAGTTTTAATTTTCATGCAATTTGAGATGTGTCGAATTGTTTCTGAGACAGAGATACAGGACTTGACTTTCTCTGAGACGAGAGCGATGAATGTGTGTACAAGGATTTTATACACATGACAAACCAAATTGAGACAACTAAATACACTCCAGAAAAATCAAAACAAATTGCATTAGCTAGATTAGATTTAATCCACAAATGGCTTGAGTTCAGAAGGCTTGCCAAAAACAAAATGCAAGCAGACTATGATTTTGTAAAATTACATAATACTTCGAATTTATATTTGTTTGAAATAATAGGCAAAATATCTAGAGGGAGTTTACATCGTTGGTACTCAATGTTAAA
>JAKSUR010000035.1 GCA_024408765.1 bacterium
AAACCAAGCCAAGCATCCATTATATAAGGAGGATCGTCATTAATTAAAAGAACTGTATGATCAATCTCTTTATCGTCGGTATCATTGTGTAGGTTTGCAGAAGTTATATTTTTTAAACCGTTTACTTTTGCTGCAATCGCACACAAATTACGACTTTCCATACAATTTCCACTTTTTAAATCAGAAATTAAAAATGTCATATTTTGCATTTTTTCTATGGGAGTTTTTCCCATAGACACCCAAAACTGAGTTAAGCGACGTAATTTACCTACTTTCTGATTTACCCTTTCAAGAACATTTTCAAATTGGTCTATATGTTCAAACTTTTCAAAATTAGTGGAAGAAAATCTTGGATATTCCTTATTGACAATGCGTACAATATCATCTGCTTGTCGAATTACTTTATTTCTTGAAGTGAATTTAATTTGATTTGTCGTACTATAATTTGTTATCATGTCCATACTAAAACATATAAAATTATTTTTTGCTATAAAGCCTTAGCATATTTTTTATACTTAGCCTTCTTCAATAGCTAAAACATCATTTTCGGTCGCTATTTCTACCAATCTGTATGTTAAATATGCACCAAGCGCAACGGCTTTTAAATCAATTCCTTCATCATATTTTGCAACCTCTAATATTGCCGTATTAATCTCAGGGTTCTCTTCTTTTAAGTATTGCACCATACTTTTTCGCCATGCCTGAACATCTTGAAAAACTTCGCCAAATATTTCCGTTGAAATCTCTTCTGTTATAATCGGTAACATAATATAATTCTCCTATATATAACAAATTATATAATATTTTTACATATTGTACAAGCATTTTTATATACTCTAATACAAATACATTACTCTAGATACATAAGTTCACCATCTGCTGGCAAATAAATATACTCATTTACTTCTGATTGTCTTATATCAGCTCTTGAAATTGCCGCATGCCCGACATTATCCATGTGACTTCCTATCAAAATGCCTTCTGCATAATAATTATGTAATTCTTTTATATCCTCAGTGTTCATTATTATTTTTTCGCTCATACCAACTTCTGCCCCAGAAGTATTTAAAATTATGTATTTTGGTTTGTGAATATCAATCGCTTCTTTTACTCCATCATACCAAATAGTATCTCCTGCCAAATATAAAACAGGTTCATTATCTGATTTAAAAACAACCCCCATAGCTTCCCATCTCATGCCGTTTGCAAGAAAAAACGGTTCAACAACTGCCTTTATTCCATGTATACAATCTGTTTTAAATAACTTTATTTCTTCAAAATCAACACCTTCCGAAGTTATTATTTCAATATTGTTGAAATGTTCTTTTTCAAGTGCATTTTTATCAAATAAATCTTGCACAAATATTTTTATTCCTTTTGGCAAAATATCTTGTGCAAATTTATCAAAATGGTCTATGTGCAAATGAGTGATTATTACAGCATCAATATTTTTTATAATATCCTTTGGTGACATCGGTAAATCAAAAAAAGGCCAAGCTTTTTTTGTTATCGGAGGATATTCTTCTTTTGGTGCAAACATAGGGTCAATTAATATTCTTTTTCCGTTATATTCTAATATTAATGTCGCATTTCTTATTTGATGTAATTTCATATAAATCTCCTTACAGGCTTATTATACTCCAAAAGTAGTGCCCCTTATTATCAATGAAAATTGTTCCGACAAGGTAATAATAAAAAAGGAAGGAGGTAAACTATGAATATTCTGAGAATGATAGCATATGCTCTTGTAATTACAGGTGCATTAGTATGGGGTATAGTCGGTTTCTTTGATTATAACATTGTTGCTGCATTATTTGGCGACCAAACCGTACTTTCAAGAATAATCTACGCTCTTGTAGGTCTTAGCGGTATAGTAATGCTTGCTACTACAGGTCATCAGGAATGTTTCTGCGAAAACTCGGATATTGACTATCGTTAACCCTTATTATTAAAAAGTCCGCAAATTTAAGCGGACTTTTTAATGTTTAGTATTCATTTTTATATCTTAAATCATTTTTTCTTGCTTCTTTAAATATGTGTTTATATTCACCATTTTTCCCTACATATCTCCAGTGCCAAGGTTCAAAACCCAATCCTTGTTCATTATTTTCGGGAAAAGACATTTCAAAACCGTATTCATTTGCATGTTTTAAAAGCCATTTATACTCCTCCGTATCCTTAAAACATTCTTCTGTTTCACATATATCAATTGCTAAACCTGTGTGATGTTCGGAAAACCCTGACGGTGCCGAATATTTTAGACGCATTTTCATTTGTTCTTCTGTCGGATATTCACCGTTAAATTTACTTCTAAACACCTGTATTTGATACTTTGAAGAACGATACCCCGATACAACTTTTAATCTTATACCATCTTTTCGAGCAGTTTTCTTCATTTCTTTAAAAATTTCCGCACATTCTCTCTCAACTCTAAATCCGTCAATTTTAATTAAATCTCTCAGATTACAATCTGAATATCTGTAATGAGTAATTCCGAACTTTTTTATAATATTACCATTTGATTTTCCCGCAATTATGTCATCAAACTCTCTCGACATAAAAAATAACTCCTTCTTTCAAAGATTATTTTTGCTTCTTTTCACTTTTTGTTCTGACAGAAATCCGAATTGATGTACCTGTAAAACCAAATGCTTCACGCAATTTGTTCTCCAAATATCTCTTATAATGCTCTTTTAACAAGTTTTCGTCATTCGCAAAAAGTACAAACATAGGAGGATGTGTCGAAGCCTGAGTTGAATAAAGAATTTTAAGCTTCTTATTCCTTATAGTTTGAGGCGGATTGAGTGCATACGCTTCATTAATAACTTTGTTTAAAAGTCCTGTTGATATACGTTTTTTACACTCCGAATAAACTTCTTCAGTTTTGGTAAATATTTGATTTAACCGCTGATGAGTAACTGCACTTATATAAAGTTTGGGTATATAACTTAAAAAAGGAAGTTCATTTGACACCATTTTTTCAAATTTGTTTATTGTATTGGATTTTTTATCCTCAATCAAATCCCACTTATTAATAGCAATAATCATTCCCTTTCCGGCTTCATTAATAATTGAGGCGATTCTTTTATCCTGATCGGATATCCCTTTTTCGGATTCAACCGCATCTATTACCAAAACCGCAACATCACAATCTCTTATTGAGCGAATGGCTCTATCAACTGCAAATTTTTCCACCCCGTAATCAACTTTGGATTTTTTTCTGATTCCTGCCGTATCAATTATTACAAATTCACGATTATTATATGTTAATCTTGAATCAATACTGTCACGGGTTGTTCCTGAAATATCTGATACTATTACCCTTTTTTCACCTAAAAGAGAGTTTACGATAGATGATTTGCCTGCATTAGGTCGACCAACAATGGCAATTTTTATTGTATTATCTTCTTCTTCATCCTCTTCCGTTTCAAAATCTTTTGTTATTTCTTCCAACAAATCTCCTACACCGCCCGAACCATGAAGTGCCGAAATGGCAATGGGATCACCAATTGCAAGAGAATAAAAATCGCTTATCATAGTAATTTGATTTTTTGAATCAACTTTGTTTACGGCAAGAAAAACAGGTTTATTCGATTGTCTTAAAATATTTGCAATATCTTCATCAACCGGTGTAACTCCTTCAATTCCGTCTACGATAAAAATAATCTTTTCCGCTTCCTCACAAGCTATTTTTGCCTGATCATAAATTGAAAGCATTATTTCATCTTCATCTCCCGGAATAATTCCACCCGTATCAATTACGGTGAATAACTTGTTTTGCCATTCAACATCAAAATAAATCCTGTCCCGTGTAACTCCGGGCAAGTCATCAACAATCGATTGTCTTTTTCCGACTAAACGATTTACAAAAGTAGATTTTCCAACATTAGGTCTACCAACTACCGCTATTATAGGTTTTCTTTTCATAAAATAATTCTATCACGAAATTATTGATTTTTCTCAGTCCATTTTTTATACAAATCAGGACGTCTTAATTTTGTACGTTCAATTTTTTGTTGTTGTCTGTATTCTTCAATTAATTTATGATTGCCCTCAAGCAGCACATCAGGCACTTTAAAACCTCTGTATTCTCTCGGTTTGGTATATTGAGGATATTCCAATAGTCCGTCATAAAAGCTATCATCATGTGCAGATTCAATTTTCCCCAATGTGCCTTCAATTTTTCTTGAAACACTGTCTATAACGCACAGAGCAGGAAGTTCTCCGCCTGTTAAAACAAAATCTCCGATTGAAATTTCTCTGGGTTTAATGATTTCTCTTATTCTTTCATCAAAGCCTTCGTAATGACCGCAAAGTATAATAATTTGGTTATATTTTGCAAGCTCATTAGAAATTTCATCCGAAAACGGCTCACCTTGCGGTGTCATCATTAAAGTAACCGAATTTTCAAGTTTGTTTACGGCTTCATAAGCATCAACATAAGGTTGCGGAGCTAAAACCATTCCTGCACCGCCACCATAAGGTGTATCATCAACTTTTCTGTGTTTATCCAATGTATAATCTCTCGGATTAATCGTGTTAACTTCAATTATCCTATCTTCAACCGCACGTTTCATTATACTGTAATCCATGTGGGATTCTATCAGTTCCGGAAATAAAGTTAAAACATCAAACCTCATGAAAGCAACCCTTCAATATTATTAATTTGAATTTTTTTTGTATTCATATCGACAGAAGTAACAATCGCTTTTACAAAAGGCACAAGGCAAATGTTTTTTGTATTTGTTTTAACCGAAAGTAAATCACTTGCACCGTTGTTTGAAACACCAACAACAGAGCCAACTCTTTTATCTCCGTCATAAACATTCATACCAACAAGTTCATCTATCAAAAATTCATCTTCTTCAAGATATTCACGGGCCGTTCCTTCATCAATAAAAACAACTGCACCTTTATATTCTAAAATATCATTTATTGAATCTATCCCTTTAAGCTTGATAATCGCACACTTTGGAGTAAATCGTAAACTTTGAATCTCAAACTCTTTATATTCAAAATCTTTTTTTAAAAAAACCTTTTTTACCTGCAACAAAAATTCTTCCCGATTTTTTGTATAACCGAGTTTTGCCTCACCTTTAACACCATGAAAATTTAAAATTTTACCTATTGAAACAAAGTTATTCTTCATCTTCTTTCTTCTTAGGTTTTCTTCCTCTTTTGGGTTTTTCAGGTTCAACAACTTCTGCCGAATTTACAGGCTCAGCGACCTCTACTGATTCGGTTGGTTTTGCATTATCATCCGATTTTTCTTTTTCGGGTTTAACTTTCGGATGTTTTGCTACCATATAATCAGCCGGTTTATCCGAGCGTTCTTCATTCCATCTTTCAAGTCCCATTTGCGTTCTGACAAGTTTTATACCTACATGGACTCTCCATTCGTCCATTTTTAATTGTGCCGCAATAATCTTATGGCAACCTATCGGAGGGAGCGGTAACAAAGGTTCATAAAGCATTTTAATTGCATTCAATTGGTCGGGCGATATTGCCAATTTGCGTTTGGGAAAAGGCAATTTCGGCAACATCATTTTTTGTCTGACCAAATTTATACCAAAAAATACTTTTTGCGGTTCCATTCCTATATGAGCACCAATAACTTCATGTGCATCAGGATTCGGAAGCGGAAGCATTGTTTTATATAACGCTTCTATCTGCTCCATTTGTTCTCTGTCTATAAACAATGGTTTAGCTTGTTTTTGTGGTCTTGGTTTCCTATTAAAATTAGGTTTACGTTGGAAATTGTTGTTATTTCTTCCGCCACTAGCATAATTATTTCTGAAACCGCGGTTGTCACGATTGTCACGTCCGCCGTTATTGTTATTCCCCTGTCGATAACCGCCTCTATTATTGTTATCACGTCTTTGATAACCGCCTTGTGTTCTGTCACGGTTATAATCACGCTGTCCGCCATTATGATTATTGTTTCTGTAGCCACCCTGTTGAGGTCTGTCATAATTTCTCGGGCGTTGTTCTACCGAGTATGAACTATAACTCTGTACGGGTTTTTCTTCTGTGCTTTCTCCTTTATCAGCATACAAGCAAGTAGGACAAATCACACGCTTGGGGTTTTTTGTTTCAAATTCAGCACCACATTTAATGCACTTGTTTACATACATAATTTAAAGCCTCTTAACCACAATAAATAAAATTTCACTAATCTAAAAGTCCTGTTATAATAATGAGAATTAATAAAAATAATCGGTTACTAACCGAACATATTTATTATATAACATTTTGAAAAATAATCAAGTAGTTTACAAAAAACCGTTCGGTTAAGAATTAACAATACCAATTTTGCTTACAAAATTACAAAAATTTAGACTATTTAAAATTAAAGTATATAATTATATTATGGAGCAGAAATTTCAAATATCATCTAAATATAAACCCGCAGGCGACCAGCCGAAAGCTATAAAAGAGCTTGTGGATGGTATAAACAAAGGTTATGACACGCAGACACTTCTCGGCATAACAGGTTCGGGTAAAACTTTTACAATCGCTAATGTTATTGAACAAGTTCAAAAACCAACACTTATTATTGCTCATAACAAAACTCTTGCTGCTCAACTTTATAACGAGTTTAAAGAGCTTTTCCCAAATAATGCGGTTGAATACTTTATCTCATATTATGATTATTATCAACCTGAAGCTTACATTCCGAGAACAGATACTTACATAGAAAAATCAGCCAGTATAAATGATGAAATTGATAGATTAAGGCACAATACAACAAGAAGTTTATATGAACGAAAAGACGTAATCGTTGTAGCCTCCGTAAGTTGTATATACGGCTTAGGCTTACCTGAAAGCTATTTTAAAGGAACAATAAAAATTCAAACAGGTCAACAATTAGAAAGAAATGATTTAATCAAGCATCTCGTTATGACTCAATATACAAGAAATGATGTTGAATTGGAGCGTTCAACATTTCGTGCAAGAGGCGATATTTTAGAAATCATGCCGGCTTATGAAAAAATTATTACAAGAATTTATTTCTTTGGTGATGAAATAGAAAAAATAGTTAAAATAGACCATTTAACAGGTGAAATTCTTGAAACTCCGGAAAGCGTCGTAATTTATCCTGCTGTTCATTATATCGCTTATGATGAAAACGAAGAAGAAACGCTTGCAATGATTAGACAAGAACTTAAAACAAGAGTTGCGGAATTGGAAAATCAAAACAAAATTCTTGAATCGCAAAGGTTACAACAAAGAGTAAAATATGATATAGAAATGATTAAAGAAATGGGGTATTGTTCAGGTATTGAAAATTATTCGAGAATTATTGAACGTCGCCCCGTAGGTTCTGCTCCTGCAACACTTTTAGACTATTTTAAAGGTGATTTTTTAACTGTTATAGATGAGTCGCATGTCACAATTCCGCAATTAAACGGAATGTACCACGGGGATGCTTCAAGAAAAAATACACTTGTTGAATACGGATTCAGGCTTCCCTGTGCAAAGGATAACAGACCTTTAAAAAGCAAAGAATTTTTTGCCAAAGTCGGTCAAAAAATATATATTTCAGCAACTCCTGCCGATTTTGAAAAACAAACTTCCAAGCAGATTGTTGAACAGATTATCCGTCCGACCGGGCTCGTTGATCCTAAAATCAGTATCCGACCGATTGAATCTCAAATTCCTGATTTGAAATCAGAAATTAAAAAACGTGCCGATAAAAATGAACGGGTTTTGATTACAACTCTTACAAAAAGAATGGCAGAAGATTTAACCGACTTCTTCCTTCAAGACGGAATTAAAGTCAGATATTTGCACAGCGACATAAAATCAATTGAACGTGTTGAAATTTTGAGAGATTTAAGGCTTGGCGAATTTGATGTTCTGATTGGTGTAAACCTTTTAAGAGAAGGGCTTGACATTCCTGAGGTTTCGCTTGTAGCTATTATGGATGCCGATAAAGAAGGATTTTTGCGTTCGGATACGAGTTTGATTCAGACAATCGGTCGTGCCGCCCGTAATGCTTGCGGAGAAGTTATTATGTATGCAGATAAAATTACCGATTCCATGCAAAGAGCAATAGACGAAACAAACAGGCGTCGTGAAATTCAAACCGAACACAACAAAAAATACGGAATTATTCCGCAAACCATAAAAAAACCGATTGAAAACAATTTGCTTTCACTTGTTGAAAGTTACCGTGACTTTGAAGATATCGTTGCGGAAGAAATGGTGGATATGGGTATTGATAAAAAAGACTTGCCTAAACTTATTTCCAAGCTTGAAAAAGACATGCACAAAGCCGCAAAAATTCTTGATTTCGAACGTGCGGCAGAAATCAGAGATAAACTGAAAAAATTAAGAGAAATGATTTAATTAATATGATGCAGCTTTCGTTAAATCCGCTTGGCGGTCGTGCAAGTTATCAGGATTCTCTAAATATGCCTTTGTTAAATTATCTGCTGCGGAAACATTACCATCCGCATTTACCCTAAATTTAAATTGTCCCGGATTCTTGCAAGTTGTCTTATTATATGTACAAGCCATACGAACAGGGTTATTTACATCAATTGTTATATCATATCCGTTGTCACCATATACAAATGACCACTTTATTCCGTCGCCGGAGGCAAATTCATATTTAGATGATTGTACTTTATATGCTTCCGTTAAGTTTAAGTTATCACTAAAAAGATGAGGATATTTTGCATTACCTGCATATCCCGTTTCATGATGTCCGTCAACAGGTTTAGAATTGCAACTAAGTATCTTATTGCAAGGTGTTGTTGTACCGTTTATGAAGGAATTTGGCAAATACAAACTCGGGTCATTCAATATATTTTGGTTTATTTCATTAATGATTTTGTACGCTTTTAAAACCATGCCTTTGTCTTTGTCAGGCATAATTCTTTGCATAACAGGAATAGAAATTGCCGATATTATACCCAAAATGCCCAATGTTACTATAAGCTCTGCTAAAGTAAATCCTCTTTTTTTCATATTTTATACTCGCTCTCTTTATTTTGATTGTAACATATAATCGTGATATTATAAATATGCTCGAGGTTAATTTATGTATACACTTGTTTATTCAATCAGTAATGAAAAAAATCCTGAAACCGTTTATGTGAATTTAACAAACGCATGTACAAATGATTGCATATTTTGTTTGCGAAATGAAAAAGATGATGTTTGCGGTTCAAAAATGTGGCATGATGATAAATATACGTTGGAAGATATAATAAGTCAGTTTGAAGAATTTAAACCAACTCCCAAACAAGTCGTTTTTTGCGGTTACGGAGAACCATTTTTAAAAAAAGATATGATGAAATCTTTTGCAAAATTTTTACGCAAAAAATATCCTGAAATTAAAATAAGAGTAAATACCAACGGGCATGCAAATGCAGTATACAACACAAATGTAGCAGAAGAATTTAAAGGACTTTTAGATGAAGCTTCGATAAGTTTAAATTCCGACACATCAGAAGAATACGAAGAAATATGCCAACCTAAAATAAAAAACGCTTATGAAGAAGTAAAAAAATTTATCACCGCTTGCAATAATGCAGGAATAAAAACTTATGCCAGTGTAGTTACGGGCTTTGACAACGAACACAATATTGATGTTGAAAATTGCGAAAAAATTGCACTGGAACTTGGTGCAGAGTTTAGAAATCGTGAATTTATAACTAACGGATATTAATTAGAAAGTGAATTACTAACATGGTAAAAATTATTCTAGCCTCAAATTCTCCCAGAAGAAAAAAAATTATGACCGATTTAGGGTTAGAGTTTGATGTAATTCCGTCAAATTATGATGAAAAGCTCGATACAGATATTTTTTCCTATGATTTAATAGAAAATTTGGCAACGCAAAAGGCTTTAGATGTTGTAAAAAGAGTAGATAATAACAAAATTGTTATAGGTGCTGATACGGTAGTTGTCCTGCACAACAAAATTCTCGGGAAACCTCATTCAAAAGATCACGCTTTTGAAATGCTTAAATCACTTTCCGGAAATACTCACAGCGTTGTGACTTCAATATGCGGTATTAATACAAGCACTAATCGTGCTGCGTTGATTTCAACCACAAGTTATGTAAAGTTTACGGAATGGTCAGATAAAATGATTCATTTTTATATTGATAATTTTAATCCGTTAGATAAAGCCGGAAGCTATGGTATACAAGAACTTCCGAACGGATATATTGATAAATTTGAAGGCAGTTTTGAAAATATCGTTGGTCTTGCTCCTGAATCAGTTAAAAAAGTCCTTGAACAGCTAAATTATAAAATATAAAGCCTTTTGAACGGTTTGTGTAACTAATACAACATGTTGCTTTTGCAACACATTTGTGATTGAATATATATTATGGAGAATACAGCAGAAAAATGGGAATTTAAAATAAATCCTTGGATAACCATGAAACCGGTTATGTTGTCCATATTTATGTTTGCTCTTGACGGTACAATTTCAAGTGTGGCACTTCCTTATATGGCAGGCTCATTTTCAATCAGCCGTAACGAATCCACTTGGATTATTACAAGCTACCTCGTAGCAAGCGGTATAATCATTCCGACCGTTGACTTTTTTAGTAAACTTATCGGAAGAAAACAATATTTCATGTCAAGTATTGTCATATTTGTCTTGGCTTCAATTCTTTGCGGACTTTCCAATTCAATGCCGATGATGCTTTTTTCCCGTATCCTTCAAGGCATTGGCGGTGGCGGAATTATGCCTATTTCACAAGCTGTTATTTTTGAAATATTTCCGAAAGAAAAATTACCTGCTGCGATGGCTGTATTTGGTTTGGGTGTTGTATTCGCACCAATATTAGGGCCTTCGGTCGGAGGCTGGATAACAGAAAATTGGTCTTGGCCTTTTATATATTTTATTAATATACCTTTCGGCATTTTAACACTTTATTTAACACAAAAATACTTTGAAGAACCGCCATATTCTCGTAAACAAAAAAATGTAAAAATGGATTTTTCCGGATTTTTCTTCCTCGCACTTTGGCTTCTAACTCTGCAAGTTGTATTAGATAAAGGCAATGACGCCGATTGGTTTAGTTCCGCATGGATATGCAAGTTATTTGCAGTATCTTGTTGTTCATTTTTTATTTTTGTTTATATTCAGCGTAAAAAAGGCAAAAGAGGTGAAAGTTTAATTAACCTGTCAATACTTAAAAATAAGAACTTTTTAATTGGTACGGCTGCACAAATTGTGCTTATGGGAGTTTTAATGTCATCCGCAGCAATTTTACCTTCAATGCTTCAATCATTATTTGGTTATACGGCATTTTTAAGCGGTTTATCAATGTTACCAAGAGGTTTAGGATGTATGATAGCTTCTGTTCTTTCAGGAATATTAGTTGCTAAAGTCGGAATAAAGCCAACTGCCATCTGCGGTTTGGCAACATTGTCAATCGGCGGTTTGTTGTTTGGCCAAATAAATACAAACATATCTCTTGTTAACATTGCACTTCCCAATCTGATATTCGGAATCGGTATGGTTATGTCAATGGTTCCTATGTCAAATATTTCTTGCGCAACACTTTCTAATGAAGAACAAACCAACGCTTCGGGCGTTCAAAATTTATTCAAAAATGTAGGTGCAGCCATAGGAACTTCCATTGCTACAACCATGATTACAAGACTGTCACAAGAACATCAAATGATGATGGTTAAATCTTTAACCGAAACAAATCAAGTGTTTTCAGAAAGAGTGAACGCTATAAGTTCGGCATTTATGAACAGCGTTGACCCGATGACGGCATATCACATGGCTCAAACACAAATATACGGACTTTTAAGACAACAGGCTACTCTCTGGGGATATGTTGAAACTTTTAGGTATTATGCAGTTGCGGTAATTCTGATTTTACCGTTTATATATTTTTTAAATGATACCACAAGAATTAAAGTGAAAGATAAACAATAAGTATAAAATCTTTACATTACAAGCTTATTTCTTCTTTCCCACTTGTAATTTCATGTTTAGCAAATAAAATATAATTGGTCGAAGTATAAAATTCAAGTTTGGAATCTTGAAAGAAAGTAGGTTAAAATGAAAAAAGAAATTCATCCGGATTATAAGAAAACGGTTATCAAATGCGTATGCGGTAACGAAATTGAAACCGGTTCCGTTTCAGAAAATATTACAGTTGAAATTTGCTCCAACTGCCATCCTTTCTACACAGGACAACAAAAAATTCTTGACTCCGAAGGTCGTGTTGAAAGATTCAACAAACGCTACGGCAACAAGAAGTAATTTTTTTAAAAATGTTTTAAAAAAGACAGTCTGCATAGGCTGTCTTTTTTATTGACATATAAGTATGCGGAAAAATTCAAAATGATTAAGTTTATTTCACACAGTCAATAATACCGCCACCAAGCAGAACATCTCCGTCATAAAATACTGCCGATTGCCCTATTGCGATTGATTTTTGCAAATCATCAAAAACAACTTCTATTTCAGAATTATTTTGCGGAATCAAAGTTGCTTCAACCGGTTGTTGAGTTGAACGAATTTTAACTTGTGCCTTAACGGGTTCTTTTATTCCTTCTATTGAAACCCAATTTAAGTTATTTGCAACCAAAGATTTATTAAAAGTTTTATCTGCAAATCCAACTACCACTTCATTTGTATCTTTTTTTAATTCCAAAACATACAAAGCCTCGGAAGCCGAAACTCCTAATCCTTTTCTTTGTCCGATTGTATAATTCCAAAAGCCTTTGTGTTTACCGAGAATTTTTCCTTCCGTATTAATTATATTTCCTTCTTTTTTTTCAAAGTTAAGTAATTCATTATAATCACCGCCATAAAAATCTTGACTGTCGGGCTTTTCCGCCACTTCAAAATTATTTTCTCTTGCAATTGTACGGATTTCATCTTTTGTATATTTCCCCAATGGAAGCATTACTCTTGAAATTTGCTCTTGCTTTAATCTGTACAGAAAATATGATTGGTCTTTTTTTGAGTTTATCCCTCTTATTATTTGATAACGACCATTATCTTTATTTTCTCCTATTCTTGCGTAATGTCCTGTCGCAAATTTATCAAATTCAATACCAACAGCTTTTGCCATATCGGGCAAAGCACCAAATTTCACATAAGCATTGCACCAAACACAAGGATTAGGAGTTCTGCCGTTCTTGTATTCGGATTTGAAATTCTCTAAAACGATTGATTCATATTTTTCTACACAATTTATTACATGATAAGGAATATCAAGTGATCCTGCAATTTCACGAGCCAATTCAATATTCTCTATTTCATCAGGCCCATAGCAGGCATTTTTATGGCCGGATTGTACAGCCATTCCATCTTTGCCCCAAACAGACATAGTTGCACCTATTACTTCATATCCCTGTTCTTTCAACAAAAGCGCCGCAACCGTTGAATCTACACCACCGGATAATCCTACAAGAACTTTTGTCATTTTAAACACCCTATTTTTAATGCATCAAACATTTTTTCTACACATTTTTTTGCATCATAAAAAACTTTTGTATCAACATTCACTTCATGTTGTTCGTAAATTAACGAATTATAAATATCTTCCAAACTGTTACACTTCATGTTTTGGCAAGTTATATTTTCTTTTATCAATATAAACTCTTTACCCCAATCATTAAGAATACTATCTCTGTTTAATCTGTCAACAACTCCTTTTTCGGTTGCAACAACAAATTGTTTCGACTTGCTTGAAACAGCATAATCCATAATTTCCTTTGTAGAACCAACAAAGTCAGATAATTCACAAACATCTTTGTTACATTCAGGATGAGTCAGTATTATGGCATCAGGATATTTTTTCCTTGCATCTTCAATATCTTCTGTGCGAATACGCAAATGTGTCGGACAAAAACCGTTATAAGTATGCACTTTAATGTTACCGAGCTTATGCTCAACCCATTTCCCTAAGTATGTATCGGGTACAAATAATACCTCAGGTACACCAAGACTTTCTACAACTTGAATCGCATTGGAACTTGTACAACAAATATCTGATTCTGCTTTTACCTCTGCTGTTGAATTAATGTAACACACAACAGGAATATTAGGAAACTCTTTTTTGAATTCTCTCAATTGATTGACATTTATCATATCAGCCATATAGCAACCAGAATTCATATTAGGCAAAAGAACTTTTTTTTCAGGATTCAAAAGTTTTGCACTTTGAGCCATAAAATGAACACCTGCAAAAATAATGATATCAGCATTCGTAGTCGATGCCATTTTACTTAAATATAATGAATCCCCCACAAAATCAGCGACTTCATCTATTTCGACAGGCTGATAACAATGCGCCAGTACAACTGCATTTTTTTCTTTTTTAAGCTTATTTATTTCGACTTTAATATCCAACTCTACCTCTTGTGGGAATAACCCGACGTACCATATACGATTAAATTATAAGTATGGAAAGAAGTCAATATTTAATCTTATATTGCAATAAAAAAGACTGATTTATTAATCAGCCTTATATTGATAGGTGTAGAAATTTTATTATGACAACGAAAAATTTGTTTTATGAAAGTCCCATTAATTTGTCCATAACTAAATCCATTACAGCAGGTGCAAGTTCTTCGCCAAATTCTTGTTCAATAAGTCCCATAATTTCAGCAAATCTTGTCATATATTCTTCGATTCTGGCTTGAGCTTCGGGGTCAAATTCAACCGGAGTGCTTGTCTTTGGGACAACTCTTAAGTTGTTAGCTTCCAAAAATTCCATAACAGCTTCGTTACTTACCGGTTTATATTCCGGTTGCACAACTGTTTGTTGTGTTTCTTCTTCAGAGACCGGTGCCTGATTATTGTTATAACCATAATTTCCGTAACCATATGAATTTCCGCCGATGCCGTTTACTCCGCTTGTCATTTCAAATACTCCTTTTTTCATTTTTCCTTTGCGACATGTATAACGGCAGATATTGGAGGAACTTAAGCTTTTTAAACAAAATCTTTACATCTTGTTACATACGATTCATAGAGGATTCAAGAAGCAAACTCAACACAAAGAAG
>JAKSUR010000036.1 GCA_024408765.1 bacterium
TTTTATCAACCATCCCTAACATCGCAGTTTTTGGAATTTTATGCAGATTGCTTGTATTTCCGCTTTCATACAGTTTTGAACTATCGTTTGCAATTGCAATAATTGCTTTAATAACAGCACTTTGGGCAAATACTTATGCAATCAGAGAGAGAAATGTCAAGGCAATTCTGGCATGTTCAACATCTGCAAATGCATCTTATATGTTACTTGTAGCCAGTTTAGTTTCCGTATACAATCTTTCAACCGTAATATTTTACCTTTTGTGTTACGTTATTATGAATCTTGCGGTTTTTGGTTTTTTAAATATAACAGAATATAATAAAATCGGTTTTGATATTGATGATTTTAAATATTTATTTCATACAAATCATGGTCTTTGTCTTGCATATTCATTATGTATTATAGGACTCGCCGGATTTCCGATTACATCAGGATTTGTTTCAAAAATTTATTTGTTTTCGGCAATTGCAAATTCCGGCTTGATATTTTTGCCATTTTTACTTGCATTGTTGTTATTAACAGTGGTTGCATTATTCTACTACCTAAAACTTATTATGCCAATGTTTGAAAAATCAGATTTGTCTGCAAAAGTTTTAGAAGCTTTATATTCGCAAAAATTTGTTTTGTTTATAACGGCTATAGTAACCGTAATTATTGGAATATACCCTGAAAAATTGATTGAATTATGCAGGTTTATTGCATATAATATCTGATTTTTAGTTCTACTTTTTTAAGTATGCTTCAATAAATCCATCTAATTCACCATTCATAACCGCATCAACATTTCCGACTTCAAAGCCTGTTCTATGGTCTTTAACCATTTTGTACGGATGAAAAACGTATGAACGAATTTGTGAACCAAAATTTATATCAAAATTTTCACCTTTTAATTCGGCTAATTTTTTTTCATGTTCTCTTTGGCGAATTTCCAAAAGTTTAGAAGCAAGCATTTGCATTGCATTTTCCTTATTTTGAAGTTGCGAACGCTCTTGTTGACATTTTATAACAATTCCTGTCGGTTTATGTACAATTCTGACTGCTGTTTCAACCTTATTTACATTCTGACCGCCTGCTCCTCCCGAACGCATTGTATCAACTTCTATATCCTCAGGCGGAATTATAATTGTTTTTTCATAATCAGGTATAATCGGTGAAACTTCACAAGACGCAAAGCTGGTTTGACGTTTTCCATTTGCATTAAAAGGAGAAATTCTTACAAGTCTATGCACTCCTTTTTCGGCTTTTGCATAGCCATAAGCATATTTTCCTGTGATTTTTTTTTTTTTTGTCTTTATTCCAGCCTCTTCACCGTCCGATTTATCCGCAATTTCAACCTTCCAATTTTTTGCCTCCGCCCAGCGTGTGTACATTCTCAAAAGCATTTCAGCCCAATCTTGCGCATCTGTTCCGCCCGCACCGGCATTTATGCTTAAAAATGCACCTGCTTCATCATATTCACCTGATAACATTTTTTGGAAATCAAATTTATCAAGCTCTTTTTCAAGCTCAAAAAGCAAGGTTTCGCTTTCTTTTATAAGCTCTTCATCACCTATTTCATAAGCTGTTTGAATATCCGCTAATATTTCATCCCAATGTGAAATAAGCTCCAGATTGTCTTTGATTTCTTTGACTTGCTGTCCTAAATCTGATGCAAGATTTTGGTTTGACCAAATTTCAGGTGACTGTAGTTTTTCTTCTAATTCTGCTAATTTAACCTTTAAACCCTTTGGGTCAAAGACACTCCTTATTTTTTTCTATTCGAGATTTAAGATTATTCAAGTCCATTTTTTACCTTTTCTAAAACTTCATAATGAATTGATTCTATTGCTTGAACGGAATTTATTACTTTAACTCTTTCAGGTTCTTGTTTTGCAATTTCCAAAAAACCGTTTCTTACTCTTTTAAAAAATTCAATTCCTGCAGATTCCATTCTGTCTTTTTGCTTTCCGACTCTTTGAGCGGAAGTTTCGATATCAACATCAAAAACTATCGTCAAATCAGGTTTTAAATCTCCTGTCGCAAGAGAATTCAGATATTTAAGGCTTTCTATATCGACTCCTCTTCCGTATCCTTGGTATGCTATAGTGGAATCAGTATGGCGGTCACACAAAACGATTACACCTTTCTCAATTGCAGGTTTTATAATACAATCAACATGTTGAGCTCTGTCAGCCAAAAACAAAAAAGATTCGCATTTAGAAGAAACTTCTCCGTCATAATTTAGCAATATGTCTCTAAGTTTTTCTCCTAAACCTATCGCTCCGGGTTCTCTTGTAAGAAGTGTTTTGTATCCGTTTTGTCTTAAATAATTATCTAAAAGCTTGATTTGCGTTGTTTTTCCGCAACCATCAACCCCTTCAAATGTTATAAATAATCCTTTTTTCATATTTCCACCTTAGCATATTTATTTTATAATAAATGAACTTTTTGAGCAAATTATTATATTTGTAGTACAATTAATCATGCGAAGGGATGAAAGATTTGAAGAATTCTAAATTAACAATAGCAATAATTTTTGCACTTATACTTGGTATCATTGTAGGTTGGGCATTTCCTGATTTTGCTGTCAGAACGCATGTTTTGGCTGAAGTATTTTTACGCATGGTTAAAATGATTATAGCACCATTGCTTTTTGCTACTCTTGTTGTTGGCATTGCGGGAAACGGTGATATCAAAAGCTTGGGAAGATTGGGTGTCAAAACGGTTGTATATTTTGAAGTCGTTACAACAATTGCTTTGATAATAGGTTTAGGCTTTGCAAATATGTTTAAACCCGGCGAAGGTTTAACAATAGCACCTCAGGCTGCCGGTATAGCTCAAGCGGCAGGCATGGCTACTACAAGCCATGGGACAACCTTTGGTCAAATGTTTTTGAGTCTTTTCCCAACGAGTATTGTTCAGGCTATGGCCGATGGGAATTTACTTCAAATAGTTGTATTTTCGCTTTTCTTTTCGCTTGCGGTTTGTGCCGTCGGGAAAAAAGCAAAACCTGTCTTGGATATATTAAATTCAGTTTCTACAATAATGTTTAAGTTTACGGAATACGTTATGATTTTTGCACCTGTTGGCATTTTTGGTGCAATTGCGTACACTGTCGGAACAAACGGAGTTGAAATACTTGTAAATTACGGTAAAATTATTTTTTCATTATATACGGCACTTGCAGTATTTGTTTTAATAGTTTTGTTTGTAGCCTGCAAACTTGTGCATATATCACCTAAAGGACTCTTGAATGCTATCAATGAACCTGCTTTATTAACTTTTACTACTGCAAGTTCGGAAGCTGCGCTTCCTAAAGCAATGTCAATAATGGAAAAATTTGGCGTACCTAAAACCATTGTCGGTTTTGTTATGCCAACCGGATATACATTTAACCTTGATGGTTCAACTTTATATCTTGCGATGGCTGTATTGTTTTCAACTCAGCTTGTGGGTATAAATCTTACAATTGAGCAACAACTCGTAATTATGTTTGCTTTAATGCTCACATCAAAAGGTGTTGCAGGAGTTCCGAGAGCGTCACTTATTGTTCTTGCAGGAACATTAACAAGTTTTAATATTCCCATAATCGGTGTGGCAATCCTTCTTGGCATTGACCAAATTCTAGATATGGGAAGGACTACCGTTAATCTAATCGGAAATTGCGTTGCAACAGTCGTAATTGCACGATGGGAAAATTGTTTTGATTACAATAAAATGAATGAATTTTTAAAAAACACCAGAATAAAAACAAATACTTTTAATAAAACTAATAATGAAGTTAGTTTTGAAAAAGATTTTGGAGAAAATATTATTTAATAGTCGCAGAATTAAGTTATACAAGGGGAAACTATGGAATACAAAGACACACTAAATTTACCGCAAACAACTCTTGAAATGAGAGCTAATGCAATACAAAAAGAGCCTATGACTCAGGAATTTTGGGAAAAAATTAATGTTTATGAAAAAAATCTGAAACAAAGAGATAAATCAAAATCTTTTATTTTACATGACGGCCCGCCTTATTTGAGTTCAGGGAAAATTCACGTTGGTACAGCTTTAAATAAAATACTAAAAGACATCTTGATTCGTTATAAATCTATGCGAGGGTATTATGCACCTTATGTTCCGGGTTATGACGGTCACGGACTTCCTATTGAGAATAAAGTTGTTAAAAATATTGAAGGCGGAAGAAGTGCTTTAACTCCTGCTCAGCTTAGAGAAAAGTGCAGAGAATATGCATCGGAAAGTCTTAAAGGTCAAGAAAGTGAATTTAAACGTCTTGGTGTTTGGGGTGATTGGGAACATCCTTATTTAACAATCAATCCTGAATTTGAAGGCGAACAAGTCAGAGTTTTTGGTGAAATGTATAAAAAAGGATATATAGAAAAAGGACTTAAACCTGTTTATTGGTGTGCATCTTGTGAAACAGCTCTTGCAGAAGCCGAAGTTGAATATGCAGATATTGATACAACTTCAATATATGTAAGGTTTAAGTTCGATAATGAATCAACAAAAAAAATAAACGAAATTGTAAACTTAAACGGTAAAAATGTTTATGCTGTTATTTGGACAACAACGACATGGACAATTCCTTCAAATATGGCAATAAGTATGAACCCAAAATATGAATATACTTTCTTTGATCACGAAGGTGATATTTATGTTATTGCTCAAGGCTTGTTGGCAAACTTCTTGGCTGATGTAGCTTGGGAAGAAAAAGATATTAGTGTAATCGGTTCATGCTTAGGTCAGGATTTGGAACTTTTAACTACGGATCATCCTTTGTATAACAGAAAATCACCGATTATTCTTGGTGAACATGTTACATTGGATGCCGGGACAGGTTCTGTTCATACAGCACCGGGACATGGTCTTGAAGATTACGAAGTCGGTTGCAAATATGGTATTGAAGTATTTTCACCACTTGATGGCAAGGGTGTTTGGACAGAGATTGTAGGAGATAAAGATTTAGAAGGATTACCGTACTATAAAGGCGAATCTATAATTTTGAATAAATTGGAAGAATGTAAAGCTTTATTAGCAAAAACGTCGATAAACCATTCATATCCTCATTGTTGGAGATGCAAACATCCGGTTATATACAGAGCTACTCCGCAATGGTTTGTAAAAGTTGATAAATTCAGGGATAAAGCTTCTGAAGCCATTAAAAACGTAAAATGGATTCCTGCAAGCGGTGAAAGTCGTATCGGAAATATGGTTGCGGGTCGTACGGATTGGTGTATTTCACGTCAAAGAGCTTGGGGCGTACCGATTCCCGTATTCTATTGTGAAGAATGCGGTGAAGCTGTTGTAACAGATGAAACAATAGAAAATGTTGCAAAAATCTTTGAAAAAGAATCTTCTGATGCGTGGGTAAAACGTACATCAGAAGAGCTTTTACCCGATGGTTTTGTATGCCCGAAATGCGGTAAAAAACATTTTAAAAAAGAAAATGACATTATGGATGTATGGTTCGATTCAGGTGTAACTTGGAGAACGGTTGTTGAAAAACGCTCAAATGAATTGGGACATACTCCTGTTGATATGTATTTGGAAGGTTCTGACCAGCACAGAGGCTGGTTCCAATCTTCATTGTTAACTTCCGTTGCTGTTCAGGAAAAAGCACCATACAAACAAGTTTTAACTCATGGTTTTGTATTCGGTGAGGACGGAAGAAAAATGTCAAAATCTCTTGGTAATTATATCAGACCTGATGATATTATAGAAAAATACGGTGCTGATATTTTGAGATTGTGGGCAGCATCAGTTGATTACAGAAATGATACCAAAATCGGTGATAATATAATTAAACAATTAACCGAAATTTTCAAAAAAACCAGAAATACGGCAAGGTTTTTGCTCGGAAACATTCACGATTTCAACCCTGCGGTTGATTATGTGAAGTATGAAGATTTAAAACCGATTGACAAATTTGCACTTCATAAACTAAACAAGGTTATTGCAGAAATTACCGAATCATTTGAAAATTATGAATTTTACAAATATTTCCAAGCACTGCAAAATTTTGCGGCAGTTGATTTAAGTTCATTCTACCTTGATATTGTGAAAGACAGATTATACACAGCAGGTAAAAAATCACTTTCAAGAAGAGCATGCCAGACTGTTCTGTATGAGAATTTGCAAGCTTTGGTAAGGGTTTTGACACCTGTTATGCCTCATCAGGCGGAAGATATTTGGCAAAACACTCCTGAATGTCAACGTGGAGGACTTGAAAGTATACTTCTCGCGGATTGGTATGATATTCATCCTGAATGGAATAACGAAACTTTAGAAGAAGAATTCGGTAAAATTCTTAAAATAAGAGAAGTCGTAACAAGAGCAATAGAGCCTTTAAGAGCAGATAAAAAAGTCGGCAGTTCTTTGGAAGTAGCTGTTTATATTAAATCAGATAATACTGAATTACTAAAACAACACGAACAAGATATTGCAGATATATTTATTGTTTCACAAGCTTATGTTGCAGAATCAGCACCTGCTGAAACTTTGAACGAATATTCGGAGGACGGAACTACTGTTTGGGTAATAAAAGCAGAGGGTGAAAAATGTTCACGTTGCTGGAAATACAGACACTTAAATTCTGACGGAATTTGCAAAGATTGTCAGGAAGCCGTTGAAGATGTTTTGATTAAGTAAACGATTATTATAATTAAGCAATAAAGATATAATGTTGGTATGTTTATTAAGACAACAGCATTATATCTTTTTTATAATTGTTATTTTTATCTGTATTTATTTTGTAACAATTTTAAATCAACATTTGTTACATATTGAATTTTGTCTAAATCGTATGGATACATAATGCTGTCGGCATTTTTGGAATGGTCTAATCCCAATGCGTGACCGACTTCATGTATCATTACCCCGTAAAGGTGATTATTAGATCGTCCTGCTTCTTGTCTGTATATTTTCCCGTTTTTACGCACAACAGTAGTTTCTTTTGTTCCGATTTCTATATAATTTTGGGTAAAAAACCCTTTTCCGTTTACTGAGTAATGCGTACATCCAACAGCATCATCACTTCCGCAACTTTTTACATATTCTACAAATGACATATAAATATCAGAATCCTCCGGCTTGGATACATATTTAAAGCGAACAATTCCTTCTGATTTGGTTTGCCAAGCATTGAATGCTTTATATGCCAGCTTTGTATAAATCCCGTTATTTTGCGGAACGTATACTCTAATAGGCATTGATCTCCATCTCGGATAAGTATATGCGTGTACACTTATTGCAGTTACTAAAATTGTTAAAAATAATATAAAAAACTTTTTCATAAAATTATCCTTTTCATAAAAAAACAGACTATATATTTATTATAATCTGTTTTTTAAATATCAAATCATTTAAAAGATTTAGCCAACCAAATTTTTCAAATAGTTTGGAAGTGCAAAACGTGCCTCGTGATATTCTTTATTATAAATCTTACAAGTTTTTGTAATTTCGTTTCCTCTTCTTTCATCCCAATATGAAAGCGGTTTAACTGATTCCGAGCAAAATGCCCAAGCCCAATATCCTCCCGGGTATGTAGGAATATTTGAAGTGTAGGTTGAAACAATCGGAAAAACTCGTCTTAATTGAGTGTACATTTTCTTGATTTCCTCGGGATTAGCAAACGGAGATTCGGATTGAGCAACCATTATTCCGCCTTGTTTCATTGAACGCTTTACGTTTGTATAAAATTCATCCGTAAACAAGCCTTCTCCGGGACCCATAGGATCAGTGGAATCAATTAAAACTATATCAAACATATTTTCTTTGTCTTTTATATACTCAATTGCATCTTCAACAAGAATTTCACACTTTGGATTATTAAGCTGGCATGAAATTGTAGGTAAAAATTCTTTGCAAGCTTCTATTACCATTCCGTCAATTTCGCAAAGCACAACTTTTTCTACAGTATCGTGTTTTAAAACTTCTCTGACAGTTCCTCCGTCACCGCCCCCGATTACCAGAACGGTTTTCGGGCATTTGTGTTGCATCATCGGAATATGTGCTATCATTTCATGATAATGCCACTCATCGCCCTCGGTTGTCATCATTAAATCGTCCAATGTAAGAACTCTTCCCAAGCTTGAATTTGTATCAAAAATTTCTACTTTTTGAAACTCAGACTGTTTGGAAAATAATATATCTTTTGTTTTGATTGCAATTCCATACCCGTTTGGAGTAATTTCTTTATAAATTTTTTGTTCTTCATCAACACCTTGCAAAACTATAGTCTTTGTCATTTTTATCCTCTCTTTTTAAAAATTCATTTTACCTGAAAGTATATGTATATGGAGGTGAAATACCTCTTGTCCTGCCTCTTTACCTGTATTTATAATTGTTCTGTAAGATTTTATACCGAGTTTTTTTGTTGTTTCTTTTACAGTTGTCATTAATTTACCCAGTAAAATCTCGTCATCCAGTTCATTTAATGATTCAACATGCTTTCTTGGAACAACAAGAAGATGAATATCAGCTTTTGGGTTTATGTCTTTAAAAACAACAGCATATTCATTTTCATGCACAAATTCAGTATTAAAATCACCGTTTATGATTTTACAAAATATACAATCTGTCATAGATTTCTCCTATATTAAAAAGAGATTTCCGCATACTGAATAGTGCTAGCCATTCCGTAACCGTTATTCGAAAATCTCTTTAATTTATTTTATTCTTTTAAGAAAGTTTCATAATTTCTTGCAAGAAGGTGTGTTCTGACTTGATTAATTAAATCAAGAGCAACACCAACCATGATTATCAATGATGTCGCACCAATACCCTGTAATGTAGTTATTTTTGTTATATAACTTGCAAAAGCAGGAACTAATGCTATCAAACCTAATGCCAAAGCTCCTATAAAAGTTGTTTTTGTCAATATCTTATCCAAAGCTTCTGCCGTCGGTCTGCCGGGTTTAACTCCGGGAATAGATGAACCGTATTTTTTAAGGTTATCCGCAATTTCTTTAGGTTGCATATTCGGCATAATTGAAGCATAAAAGAATGTTAACGCAACAATCATTAAGAAATATATTGCATAATAAGTTAATCCGCTCGGGTTAAATATTTTGTTCAAAAACATAACTATTGTTTCGGCATGACCGCTCAAATGAGCCTGACCTACAAGACTCAAAATTGTAGACGGAAATAAAAGTATTGCTACCGCAAAGATTATAGGCATTACACCACCCGGATTGAGTTTAAACGGAATAAATGTATTAACTCCGCCATATACTTTGTTTCCCACTTGTCTTTTAGGGTTAACAATAATAACTTTTCTTACAGCTTCTTGCATTATTACAATAAAAACCATTGCAATAAAGAAAATTGTAAGTAAAAGCATTAATCCCCACATCAAAGCCGAGTCATTGGAAACCATTTGGGCAGTTCTCGCAGAATACAAAGGTATTCCTGAAATAATACCAACAAAAATTATCAATGAACCGCCGTTGCCGATTCCTTTTTCGGTAATTAACTCCGACATCCACATAACAAGAACAGAACCTGCTGTCATTGTTATAATTGCGGAAACGTAGAACATTGTATGATTTAAACCTGATGTTATTGCACCCGGAAGGTGTGCAAGATATGCCATAAATATAATAGATTGAAAAACAGCAAGTACTACCGTAAATATACGAGTATATTGCGAAAGTTTTCTTCTTCCTGCTTCACCATCTTCTTTTTGCAATTTCTCTAACGCAGGTATAATTACTGCTGTTAATTGCATAATAATTGAAGATGTAATATAAGGTCCAATACCAAGCGCAAAAATTGAAACTTTACCCAACGCACCACCGGTAAATAAATCCAAAAATCCTAAAATATTATTACCTGAAGCAATACGCGCAAAAATTTCATTATTAATACCAAATACCGGAAGATGTATACCAAATCTGAATGCAATAAGCATTAAAAAGGTAAAAATTAACTTTTCTTTTAGCCCTGACGCATTCCACATTGACATCAAATCAGCCGTAGTAGGCATTCTCATTCCTGTCATTTTTTATTTCCCTCATTTCAACGAATGTATCTGTTTAATACAAAACATCAGATACAAAGGTACTTTGGCTTTAATTATGCCAACAGCACCTTTATATCAATAATTATTTCTAAACTATTTCTGCTTTACCGCCTGCTGCTTCGATTTTTTCTTTTGCAGAAGGTGTAAAGTAAGCAGCCTTAACTGTTATAGCTTTTTTAACTTCTCCGTTTCCGAGAACTCTCAAGCCTGCACATTTAGAACTTGCTTTACCTGCTTCTATTAATGATTCTAATGAAACTTCTTTCATTTTTAAATCAGCCAGTTTGCCTACATTGATTTCAGCATATTCTAATTTATTAATAACTTGGAATCCTTTTAATTTAGGCAATCTTCTGTAACTTGGCATTTGTCCGCCTTCAAAACCTCTCTTAGAAGTTCTTCCCGAACGCTGTCCTTCACCATTATTACCTCTGCTTGATGTTTTACCGCAACCTGATGAACGACCTCGTCCTACTCGTACGGTTTTTTTCGTTGCACCTTCTGCAGGTTTTAAGTCTTCTAATTTTATTCTTTCCATTTTCTTTTCCTTTATTTTCAAATTTCCGTGAATCATAGCTTAAACCGTGAACTTGTTGTTGTAAATCACGACTCACGGGTCACGATTCACGGTTCAATATTAATTACGCTTCACAAACTTCAAGAAGATGTGAAATTTTATTAACCATACCCATTATTGTTGCACTTTTTGCGTGTTCAACAACTTGGTCTTTTTTTCTTAATCCTAATGCTTGTGCAACTTTACATTGAGCTTCAGAACATCCGATTAAGCTTCTTACAAGTTTTATTTGTATTTTTGATTCTTTTGTCTTAGCCATTTTTATTACCTTTCTGTCGGTAGCAATAAGCCTACCTTATTATTTTGTATATTCGAATTTAGTTCAATAATTCAGCCATTGTTAAGCCACGTTTTTTAGCAACTTCATTGAACGGCTTTAATGATTTTAAGGCTTCAAGTGTTGCATTAGCAGCATTAAGCGGAGATTTTGAACCTAAAGATTTCGAAAGTATATTTTCAATACCGGCAAGTTCCAAAACTGAACGAACAGCACCGCCTGCAATAATACCTGTACCTTGTGAAGCCGGTTTTAACATAACCGAACCTGCACCTGAACGTCCTGTAATAGGATGAGGAATTGTTGTTTTAAAGATAGGAACATTAATCAAATTCTTTCTTCCGTCAGCAATTGCTTTTTGTATAGCAATAATAACTTCGGAAGCCTTTGCACATCCTACTCCAACTTGTCCTTTTTGATTACCTACAACAACAATTGCTCTGAAACTCAATTTTTTGCCGCCTTTTACAACTTTTGTAACACGACGGATTTGAACAACTTGTTCTTTCCATTCTGATTCAGGTTTTGCTTCTTGTGTTGTCTCAACTTTTTTCTTTCTTGAACGTTGTTTTTTAGCAGGAAGTTGAGTTACAACTTCTTCTTCCGTTGCTTCTGCTTCAGCATCAACTTCTGCAACTTCTTCCGTAACTTCTGCTTCTGCATTTTCTAATTTTTCTTCTTCTGACATGTTAAACCTTTCCTGTTTTAAATAACATATTGTTTCGCTTTTTATATTTTGTTTTTACAACCAAATAACCAATAAAATAAGACACAAAAAAGTGCCAACGGTTTATTTAATTGTAGGGTTTTTTCTGACACCAAAAATACTAAAACAAAAACATTTTAGAGTCAATACATGGTTAAATTATTTTAAATAATTGTTATACTGTATTATTTTGAAATTTTCAAGTGTCGATTCTTATCTTCGCCAACGGATATACTTTTCAAACCATATTGTTCAACCAATTCATGTTGCAATTTACGAATAGAAACATCTTGAGGTTTTACCTCTGCAAAACTTGCACCTTCCATAACCTTATTTATTGCATCTTTAACCTCATCAAGAGCTGTTTCCGTTTCGTCTTTAAATTCATTTGTATCTTCACTTGCATCTTCCGGTCTGATGTCAAGTGCATCTTTTAAAACCTTTTGAATTTGCGCCATTGAGTTCGTTTTAACATAAAATATTTGAGCCCGATACTCTTTTGCTGTATTTAAAATTTTAGCCCCGCCTTTTGCATAATTTTTATGTGCAATTACTATGTCGGCTTCTTCAGGATTTCTTGTGATTTCAACATTAAATGACATTCGCTCAATAAGTTTCTCAACAATTGTCCTTGAAACAGCATATAAATAAAGTTTTTTAAGCGGTTTATTTTCTTCGCAATATTTTGGTCTTGAGAATGAAAAGTTCATTTTATTATCTTCCGCATTCTGAATCGTCTTTTCTTCAATTTTCGGTATTTCCACCTGAGAAGATGTATATTCTTTATCAACTTTTCTTATTTCAGGTCTTATCGGCCACCCCCTTAATATATAATCAACCGCTTCAGATGTATTTTTGTAAACAGCAAGCGTATTTCTGTCTATTATTTCAATTACTATATCAAAAGTAGGCTGTTTTTCTCTTTCAAGAACCGTCTTTTGCGAAGCACGTCTTTTTGCCTCATCATCACCTAATGTAACGGATTGAATGCCTCCAACCAAATCCGAAAGTGTCGGATTCTTAATTAAACTTTCCAAACTGTTCCCATGTGCTGTTGCAATTAGCATAACTCCACGTTCCGCAATCGTTCTTGCTGCTTGTGCTTCGGCTTCTGTTCCTATTTCATCAACAACGATAACCTCCGGAGTATGATTTTCTACAGCTTCTATCATAATGTCTTTTTGATACTCGGGTTGAGCAACCTGCATTCTTCGAGCCGCACCTATTGCAGGGTGAGGAGTATCACCATCGCCTGCGATTTCATTTGAAGTATCTACTATTACAACTCTTTTCCCAAGTTCGTCTGCTACAAGTCTTGATATTTCTCTAAGCTTCGTTGTTTTACCTACTCCCGGACGACCGAGAAATAAAATACTTTTTCCTTGCGTACAAATGTCTTTGATGCATGCAATTGTACCCGTAATAACTCTCCCTATACGACAAGTTAAACCGACAACCTTCCCTTGCCTGTTCCTAATGGCACTAATTCGGTGTAAAGTACCGGGGATTCCCGAACGATTATCGTGAGTAAATTCTTGCAAATGAGAAGTCACAAAATTTATATCAGCGTCCGTAACAAGTTCCGTTCCAAGTTTGTCAATCTTTCCGCTCGAATGTCTTATTTCAGGAGCTCTGCCTATATCCAATACAATTTCAATAACATCACACAATCCATCAGTCGAAAGATTTGATGTAACCTTTTGGGGCATAATAACCAGTAGTTTTTCAAGGTCATTTTGAAGTTGTATATTATCTGTCATTTATTAAGGATGCCTTTCTGCTCTCGCTGATTTTTGAATGATTACTCATTCTTGGCGGCTCGCTATCAAAAGATATCTCCTACCAACATTATAACATATTTTTGCATGATTTTTGCTGGTTTGTCATTAATGTAAAGAAATGTAAAGCAATCTTTAAGTGTCTATAATACCCTTCTTTATTGGATTTTATCCTGTATAAATATATATGCTATAATGATTTTATGTTACCGAGAAAATACAGATTGAAGAAAAAAACAGCATTTAATGCGACATACAAAACCGGTAAAGCTTTTCACAAAAACGGTTTAACGGTTTTTTGCGGACGAATTAAAAAGAATACGGAATTGGAATTTGTGACAAAAATCGGATTTGTTGTAAGCAAAAAGGTGCATAAACGTGCCGTTAAAAGAAATCGCATGAAGCGCTTAATGAGAGAAGCCATGAGATTGCATATAAAATCATACGACAATGAATTTAATACAAAATATCTTTCAATAATATTCACAGGTTCAACAAAATTACTTGATAAAGATTTTAAATTTATTAATAAAACTTTGAATGAGCTAATAGGAATGATAGAAAATGATTGACGGAATAGTAACTCCTGCTGTCAGGGACATAGATTACCTTGCACCTTGTGCACCATATCCTCAAATACCATCAGGAATTACAATCGGACAAGATTCAATATACAGATACTCTATTCCGATTGATGAACAACCAACACTATCTATTATTAATTATATACCTGATTACAACGGTAATTTTATAAAACCCGGCTATTATGAACTTGCACTCTCTGATGACAGGGAATTTTTGTATCTTATTGAATCTGAAAATTTAATTGCAGTAATTCCTGTATTTAAACTTGCCGAGAATCGAGAAGAATTAAAGAAATATAGAGATAAGACAAGTTTAACAAAATCTGAACAAAGAGAATTAAAAAAAGAAGAACGAAAAAGTAAACGACAAGAAAAATTTCAAAAAATAATAGATGCTAAGTATCAAAAAACAGGTGCAACTTTGCCTAAAAAAGATTATGTTTATATGAATGCAAGCATAGAATATATAAAAGAAGGCGGATATTACCTTATAATGTACGAAAAAGGATATATAAGAGCTTGGGGAGCTATAAAAGCCTTGCAATAAATTAAGAGAGTCCGTGTAAGATTTTATTTACTTCAGCAACCTGCATTGCACCAAGTTTTTTTTCTTCTAGCCTTGCTCTTTCGGGCTCATCGGTTTTTTCAGGAGATTGCACATCCAACTTTGCCTGAATTTTCTGTGCAAGTTTTTGTTTTTCAGCCTCTAATGTAGCCTTGTCAACTTCTTTATTCCCGCTAGGAGTAAGTCCTAGTTTATGAAGTTCCATCATAATTCTTGTATATTCCTGATCAACTTTGCAAAAATTACTCCCAATAGCTCCGACAGACTGAATCATCATCGTCTCCTTTTTAATAATTACTTTATTTG
>JAKSUR010000037.1 GCA_024408765.1 bacterium
CTTGAGAGTGGATTCAAGAAAATAATTTTTCCACATTCTCTGATTGTAAAAATTTGTTACATACTAGCAAATAATATTTTTAGGGGTTATATTACATTATGAGGATATTTATAATCATATTATGTTTATAATTACGAGGTCTGATAAGTGGTAGATAATAGGAACGCAGGATTTTTTGGCATAGGTGGTGCTTTTAATTTTAAAAGCGGTGATGCATCAGGTACTGCTGCAAAAATGAGTCAAGAAAAATACGGCTCAGAAGCAATGTATCTTCCCCCTGCGGAAGAAGAAAGTGATGATCCGTTTTATAATCAGCCTTATGTAGATAGAAGTGCGTTGCTTAGAGCAACTCTCAATTCTCTTGCGATGAACAATGTCGCTTCTGTAATAAATTCTAAAAAATATAAAAAAAATGTGTTTGAGCCTAGTGATGATTTAGAAGAAGAATCAGATGATGAACAATCAGAAGAATTGATTGAGCATATTGATGATATTTTTGACGAAGAAACTTAGTTTGTATTGGCATATCTTGTTTATGATATAATTATCCCGTAATAGGGAGTTTTTATGACTAAAAATGCTAAAAAGAAGAAATCTGCTTCTTCAAGAGAACAAAAATTTTTTAACAAATGGAGATATCTTTTTCAATTTATAATAACTCATTGGTGTTATATGATAAGGCTGAAATTGGTATACAGATTAGAAGTACATGGAAAAGAAAATATACCCCAAGGCAATGCATATATTGTAGCACCAAACCATTTGTCTACGCTTGATCCTCCAATGATAGCAGGAATATTTCCAAGACCGGTTGCTTTTATGGCGAAAAGAGAACTTTTCGAAAATCCTTTTATGCGGTGGTGGCTAAATTGGTTAGGGGCTTTTGCGGTAGACAGAGATAATTTAAGCGTTTCTACAATCAGGACTGTTCTTACAATAAGCAAAACTGATTGGGTTTTTGGGATATTTCCGCAAGGAACAAGACAAACACCGGGTGTTATATCTAATGTAACAAAAGGTTTTGCATCTTTGGCTAAAACTACAAAATGCGGAATTTTACCTGTAGGTATTGTTGGTTCACAAGATGCTAAATATATACCATTTAGCGGAAAAATAATAATAAAAATTGGTGAATTGATTCCATATTCTGATAATGTAGATGATATGGTTGAAAAATGGTTAAATTCTATTCAGAATTTAACCGGTTTTAAATGTGAAATATCTGAAAAAGTTTAGGGGATAATTGTACTTATGGTCAGAAATTATAACAAAAGGTCAGAAAAAGATTATGGCTTAATAAGGTCAATCGGGTTCAAAGCGTTTATAAATTTCGTTGTATGTCCTGTGTCAAAATTGTTATACGATATAAAAGTTGAAGGAAGGGAAAATGTACCGAGAAAAAGGTCAAATATAATTGTTGCAGGAAATCATGTTTCTTATCTTGACCCTCCGATGATTTCTTATGCCGTTGGAAGAAGAATTGCTTTTATGGGTAAAAAAGAACTCTTCGAAAGCCCAAATCTTTTGTTAAGAACTTTGTGTATTTCGCTCGGCGGTTTTGCAGTTAATAGAGAAAAACCGGAACTTACTACATTCAAAACCGTAAAAGCAATATTTAATACGCCATGGTTATTAGGAATTTTTCCGCAGGGAGGAATAAGGAAAGAACCTGTTTTAAACAATATCGCAAAAGGTTTTACCTTGTTTTCAAAAAAATTTAAAGCAGATGTTCTTCCCGTTGCTGTATGCGGTTTTGACGGTTATTCAAAATGGTTTTTTCAAAAGCACATGACAATAAAAATCGGTAAAATTATTTCACATGAATTGAGTGACGAAGAAATTGTTAAAGAATGGGCAAGGCAGATTTGTGAAATGACAGGATTTGAAAATAAAGTCGAAGAACAATTAACCGATTAATATTTCTTAACATTTTCTTTGTAAAAGGCAATTTGTTTTATTCAGTTGTTTTATATCAGTACTCAGATGTGGAATGGAGTTTCTTATGCATATTTTACCCTTAAATAGCATTAATACTAACAAATTCAACAATAATAAATACAGTAACAATAGCGTTGTAAACTCAAATTTCGGTTTAAAAATGGAAAAACCGCTTTTGGCTGATACTGTTTCGTTTAAAGCAAAAAATACAATGCTTAATTTTTTTGAAAAACAAGCTGCGGTAAATAATTCAAAATTGGTAGGCGAAGCAACGGTTTATATGGATACGTTGGAAGCAATTGCAAATAAACTTAAAGATTCCGGAGTGTCTTTTAACAGGGAATACTGTGAGCCAAATGCAATTAAATCTGCAACGTCAGTCGTTTCTAAAATAATACGGGCAGGTGTTTTAAAAGTTCCGGACAGGATTAGAGGTACTTTGTACTTTTCGGATATATATAATTTGAATACTCTTATTAATAAAATTTTACCTGAATTTAGCAAACGCGGTTATGTTATTGCTGAAGTTCCGATGTCAATAGAAGAATCTATGAAACGTGGTAAAATGCCAACAGATGAAGACATAAAAAAAGGGTATGTATTGCTGCCTGATATGGATTTGAGGCTGGCAGGTATTGCTGAAAAAAGAAATCAATTGCCGGAGAATTTAAAATATTCGTTAGGTAACCCTCAACCGTCAGGTTATGAAGATATTCAAATACGCTTTAGCAAAATTAATGATAATGTTAAACGAAAGAAAAATGAAAATTTGCATGAATTAATTATTCTTATCGGCCCAAATTATGCTCAAACAAAGCATGATGAATCAGAAAAGATTTACAAATATACCAGATGTTTTAAAGAGTTAAATATTTTTAACAAAAAAGATAGTAACAACATTGCAATAGAAAAAATAAAAAGATATTCTGATTTAGTTACTAAATTGTTTAGTACGGAAATTACTCAAAAAGTATATGAAAACGCTAAAAATCATGATATGTACGGAATATCAAAAGAAATGCCAATATCATTAAGTAAAGCTGATGAGGCAACTTTAACAAATTATTATGATGCAATTGAAAGTCTTACAAAAGATTATTATAATGCTATTTTAAGTAAAAAATCAAATAACAAATCTTATGTGGCACGTATTAAAAATGAGCGACAAGCGGATCTTGAAAAATTAGCATGGATAAGGCAAGGGCTTACGGATGCAGTTGATTTCTATAAAAATCGCAATCCAAAACGAAAACCGAAAGTTTCTAAAAATCCCTAATTAGTTTTTTTATGGTTTTTCTTTTGATTTTTCTTTGTAAAGTTTTGAGAAGAAGCTGTATTGTGTGATGTCTGGATTCTTTTTACACTGAAAACATCCGGCATTGCTTGTATTGCCGTCATTACACGTCTTAAAGTATCAATGTTATCAAGTTCTATCCCAAGTTCTACAATGCCGACTTTACCTTTGGATTTGACATTTGCAGAAACAATATTAGTGTTATTATCTGAAACAACACCGATAATATCCTTTAACAATCCCATTTTTTCAACGGTTTCTACTCGTATTGTGGTTGTATAGGTTTTATTTATATTGTTTCCTGACCAATGTATATCCAAAAGTCTTTCGGGAGAAATATCGTTAAGTGTTTTGCAGTCAAGCCGGTGAACGCTCACTCCTTTTGAACGTGTAACAACTCCTACAATAGGCTCTCCCGGAATTGGTGAACAGCAACGGGCAAATGAATATAAAAGTCCTTCCAATCCGATAATATCTTTTTCAGAAGATTTTTTAGTTGAATGTTGAAATATCTTATCTTCCGGCTGTTCCTGCTTAGGTTTTGAAAGTCTGTTAACAATTTTATTAATGGTTGTTTCGCCATATCCCAGTGCGGCAAATAAATCATCCGAATTGGTATAATTCATTTGTCTTGCAACTTTTTCAAATTCACCGGTTTTAATATATTCGTCAAATACCGTTTTTGTGAGCTCATGTTCTAAATTAGCTCGTCCGATTTCAATATGATCTTCTCTTTTGTTCTTTTTGTACCATTGCTTGATTTTAGATGTTGCTTGTTTTGTTACCACAAAATTAAGCCAATCAAGTCTTGGTGCAGCAACTTTTGATGTCATAATTTCTACAATATCGCCATTTTTTAAATGGGTATCAAGTTGTGCAATACGACCGTTAATTAAAGCCCCAACCGTCTTGTGTCCGACATCAGAGTGAATACGATATGCAAAGTCAACGGGTGTAGCACCTTGAGGTAAATCTATAACATCACCACCGGGGGTGAATGCAAAGACTTGATCTGAAAATATATCAAGTTTAACAGAATTAACATAATCTTCAGCGTCTTGTGTATCTTTATTGTATTCAACAAGTTTTCTCATCCAGGAAAACTTTATATCACTTGCTGAATCGGCTTTTTTTGAACCTTTTTCTTTGTATCTCCAGTGAGCGGCAATACCGTATTCTGCAATTTCATGCATGTGCCAAGTTCTTATTTGGACTTCGAGCGGTTTTTGTCTGGGTCCTATTACTGATGTGTGTAGTGATTGATATAAATTACCCTTTGGCATTGCAATATAATCTTTAAATCTACCCGGAATTGGTTTAAATCTTGAATGAATTAATCCTAAAACTTCATAACATTCTTTTTCGGAATCTACAATTACACGAACTGCAGTAATATCATACAAATCGTGAAATTGAACATTAAGTCGTTCCATTTTTTTATAAATACTGTAATAGTGTTTTGCTCTGCCTGTAATTTTTGCATTTATTCCGCTGGCTTTAACTTCTTTTGAAATTGTAGAAATAAGTTCATTTACAGCCAATTCTCTTTCGACTTTTTTTTGTGAAACAAGTTGTGCAATTTCATAATATTTATCCGGATACAAATATTTTAATGATAAATCTTCAAGCTCTGCTTTAATTTTACCGACACCTAATCTGTTTGCCAGAGGTGCAAAAATATCAATTGTTTCTTGTGCTATTTTTTGCTGTTTTGTATCGGACATGTAGTTAAGAGTTCGCATATTGTGAAGCCTGTCAGCTAATTTAAGAAGGATAATTCTTACATCACTTGCCATAGCGATAAACATTCTTCTAAAATTTTCTGCTTGTCGCTCTTCTTTAGACTTAAATTGAAGTTTGCTTAATTTTGTAACTCCTTGCACTAAATTTAAAACATCATCGCCAAATTTTTCTTTAATTTCATCAGGTTCAGTGACAGTATCTTCAAGAATATCGTGCAAAAATCCTGCTATAATCGTATGTTTATCAGCTCTTAATCCGACAAGAATTTTAACAACTTCCATCGGGTGAATTATGTATGGCTCTTCCGAAACCCTAAATTGTCCTTCATGTTTAGTTTTAGCGTATTCAAATGCGTTTTGCAACTCAACTATATCAACTTCTTGATAATGTTCATCTATTAATAACGCTCGTATTTCATCAAAATTTATTTTATATTTATCACTCATTATATAGTTATAATAGTGTTTTTTTTGTTTTTTATCAAGTGTTAATCCATTACATGAAATCAGTCATCTACCTGATTTAATTCATAGATTTAAAGGTCTTAGTCAGGAAATTTGAGTTAACATCTTAAAAATATTAACATCCATATTAAGATTATGTAAGGAAATTCAGTTTTTAAAAAAAATTAGATTATAATAAAAACATTAAAAAAAATTATATAGGAGAAATAAAAATGCAATTGGTAGACAAGATTCTAAGCGAATTAGAAACAGCTGATAATACAACAAAAAACAATTTAGAAAACATTTTGGTTGAACAAGGCAGTGCAGTAGTTCCGGATTTGGTTAGCAAATTGCAGGTTGTTAAAGGTTTGAAACGCGGAGTTGTTGCAATGTCTTTAATTAGAATTGGAGAAGCATCAATTGATTATTTAAAAAAAGCAGCGACTGATAATAAGGATTTTGAATGGGTTGCAAAATATCTTATTTCTGAAATTAAGGGTATTGCAGCATAGATGAAGCCCGAAGTTTATATTTATACAGATGGTGCATGTAGCGGAAATCCGGGAGTTGGTGGCTACGGTACCATTTTAGTATTTACTGATTCCAATGGTATAAAGCACGAAAAAGAATTTTCGGAAGGATATCAATATACAACAAATAATCAAATGGAATTAATGGCGGTTATTGTCGGGTTTGAAGCATTAAAACAACCCTGTAATGTTACGGTTTATTCAGACAGTAAATATGTTGTAGACGCTTTTAATAACAATTGGATTGAAGGTTGGATTAAAAAAGGATGGAAAACGGCAAGCAAAACTCCTGTAAAAAATGTTGAACTTTGGCAAAGATTATTAAGAGTTAAAGAAAATCATGATGTTAAATTCATTTGGGTTAAAGGACATGCAGGGCATGAATATAACGAACGCTGTGATACTCTTGCCGTCAATGCAGGTAAAAAAGATAATTTAAAAACCGAAATTGTTTAATACTTTTTTGAGTCTTTGCAATTTCTTGTCATCAGTGCCAATTCCGCATAATAACATTGTCGATTTTTCATTTGTTCTTTCATCTTCTATGCCATGTTTATAAAGCCTTTCTGAAAGTTCAAACCCGCTTAGTGTCTGATGTTTGAGAATTATTTTGGTAATGTCATCATTATAAAGTGGTAAATTTAATTTTTTTATTCCTGATATTAAGTTATCTATATACTTTTTCCCTCGAATTGAATTTAGAAAATTAATATTTGCCTCAATTGTAGTCAGCATCGGGTAAGATGGTGATGTCGTGTTAATTTTAGAAAGAGCATCGGAAGGGTCTTTGTCATTTGAATGCAAGAGTGCCGTAGGATTAATTCCGCCTGCTGTTTTATGAAGAGATTGTACGGTGTAATCAGCATACTTAACTGCTGATTCGGGTAAATTTTCTGAAAACGGATACAATGCACCGTGGGCTTCATCTACTATTAATTTAACACCTTTTTTATGACACAATTCACTTATTGTTTTTACATCAGAAGCGAATCCTTCATAAGTCGGTGAAGTTATTATTATTGCTAAATCTTTTCGCTCATATTTATCAATTAATTCCGAAACTTCCGTTGGCGTAATCGCTTTGTACAGTCCCAAATCCTCATTAAATTCAACCGAATATTCAATTATATTGCACCCTGCAAGTTCGGCTCCGTTCTTATGGCAAGGATGTGCATTATTCCATATAAGTATATCTTTGCATTCAGAAGCTATAATTGCCGAAATAACTCCTGATGTCGAACCGTTTGTCAAAAATTTTGTATACTTAACCCCATATAATCCTGAAGCCTTGCGTTCTGCATCTTGTAAAGCCTTCATCGGATTATATGCTTCAACTTCCGAGATATCATGTTTATACCATTGATAAAATTTATGTAAAACAAAAAATTTTCCGCCATGACTTGGTGTTGTAAAAAGGGCTTTATTATTCTTATGTTTTAAAACAGATATCAAACTCATGGTTAAATTTTATCATAAATATATGATTCACGGATATTTAAAATCTTATCTAAATAACTCTTTAAAAGTCATTCTGTTTGTTTTAAAATTTAGTTAATAAATCAGTATATTAAGAGGTAATAATATGTGGGACTATTCTGAAAAAGTTTTGGAGCATTACAGAAATCCGAGAAATGTAGGAAAAATTGAAGATGCCGATTTGATAGGAGAAGCAGGTTCTCTGGCATGCGGTGATTCTTTAAAATTGTATATAAAACTTGACGGAAACAAAATTAAAGATGCAAAATTTTTAACCTTCGGTTGCGGTTCTGCGGTTGCTTCTTCAAGTATTTTAACAGAAATGATTATAGGAAAAACGCTTGATGAAGTAAGACAAATTACTAATAAAGATATTGCAGACGAACTCGGAGGACTTCCGCAAGAAAAAATGCACTGTTCGGTAATGGGTCAAGAAGCCTTGGAAGATGCGCTTAAGAAATATTACGGTGATGGAGTGGAAATAAGGTTTGCAAAAGAATCTTCGGACAAAGTTGTATGTACTTGTTTTAATGTAACCGAAAATCAAATCTGGGAGGCAATTAAAATTAACGGTTTAAAAACGGTGGAAGAAGTTACCAATTATACTAAAGCAGGTGGTGCTTGCGGAAGATGCAAGGGTGCAATTCAGGATATTCTTAACACTTATTACAAAAAACAAGAATCAGAAACAAAACTTACACCAACTCAAAAAATCTTGAAAGTCGGAAAAGTTATTGAACAAGAAATTTCTCCTCAACTTCAAAAGGACGGCGGAGATATAGAGCTTGTAGACATTGAAGGTAATGTGGTAAAAGTTAAATTAATCGGAGTTTGTTCATCATGTAAAAATGCTTCAATGACTTTGAAAAATTTTGTCGAATCAATTTTGAAAGAAAAAGTTGATTCAAATATCATTGTTGAACAAGTAGACTAAAGACAGAAAGACAGATATTTATGATATATTTAGACAATAACGCTACAACACAGGTTGATAAAGAAGTTTTGAAGGTAATGCTTCCGTTTTTGGAAGAAGAATATGCAAATCCATCAAGTATGTATGATTTTGCCAAAAAGCCGAGTGTCGCTTTAAAGATTGCAAGAGAACAGGTTAGAGATTTTTACGGCGCAGAAGATGTAAAAGAAGTTTTCTTCACCTCTTGCGGTTCGGAATCTGCTAATATGGCAATAAAAGGTGCATTGAATTGCAATAAAAACAAAAAACATATTATAACTACAAAAGTTGAGCACCCATGTGTTTTAAATACATACAAAAGCTTTGAAAATGAAGGTTATAAAGTCGATTATATTTCCGTAAGTTCGGACGGTCAGCTAAATATTGACGAATTGAAAGAAAAAATTACAAAAAACACGGCACTTGTTTCTGTTATGTGGGCAAATAATGAAACAGGAGTAATAAATCCGGTTGAAGAAATTGCGGAAATAGTAAAAAGTAAGTCACCCGAAACAGTATTTTTTGTAGACGGAGTTCAGGCAGCAGGCAAAATTCCAATGTCTGTTAAAGACACTCAAATAGATATGGTAGGAATTTCAGGACACAAATTTCATGCTCCAAAGGGCGTAGGCGCTTTATATGTAAATAAAAGCTGTAGGCTGACACCGTTGATTAATGGTGGGCATCAAGAAAGAGGACTCAGAGCAGGTACAGAAAATGTACCATATATAGCAGGAATAGGAAAGGCTGCCGAGTTGGCTAAAAGTGCCTTGCCTTATGAAAATTCAGAAATAAAAAGGCTGAGAGATAAACTGGAAAACGGCATTTTAAAAAATGTATTTAATGCCAGATTAAATTCACCTTTGATAAACAGAGTCCCAAATACTACAAATATTGGATTTGAATATGTTGAAGGTGAGTTAATACTTTTGCATTTGAGTGATTTAGGTATTTGTGCAAGTTCAGGAAGTGCCTGCACATCAGGCTCGCTTGAACCAAGCCATGTGTTGAGAGCAATGGGCATACCATTTACAGCTTTGCACGGTTCAATAAGATTTTCTCTTTCAAGATATACAAAAGAAAGTGATATTGATTTTGTTATAGAAAAAATGCCTTCTATAATGGATAAATTAACAAAAATCTCTCCGTTTCAAGATGAACTTATGAAATTAAAAAATTTAAGGAGATAAAATGAATTCTGCAATTTTCTTGAAAATATTTGAAGAAATAGGTAAGTTTTTTATAAAACATTCACCATTTATTTTTGGTGTAATTATAAATATTGTAATTATTTACGGATTATGCAGAGCACTGGATATTTTTACGAACAAAATAGAATTAAAGCTTAAACAAAAGAATTCTGATTCACCGCTTCTCAATTTGATGCCTATTTTATCAAAAATAGTAAAGTCCATTATAGTTTTCATGCTTGTAGCGGGATTTTTACAAAGTTTTGGTTATAATGTTTCTTCTCTGATAGCCGGATTCGGTATTACAGGTTTGGCAGTTGGGTTTGCCGCAAAAGAAGCTATCGGAAATATTTTTGGCTCAATAGGATTACTTGCGGATAAAGTTTATAAAATCGGAGAATATATTTCTTTTAACGGTTATGAAGGTACAGTTGAAAAAATCAATTTGCGTTCAACCACAATAAGAACTTTAACGGGTTTTCCCGTAAATATTCCAAATAATATTCTTGCAAATGAAGAAATTACAAATGTTTCAAATGTAAATAAAAGATGTATTGACCTTTCAATTGATATTGAATACGGAACGTCAAACGAAAAAATTGATAAAGCGTTGGAAATATTAAAAGACATAGCAGTTAATTATCCTAAAATGGCAGAAGGAGGATTGGCTTTTATTGACAATCTTTCACCAAGTTCCATTGTGGTAAGACTTTTTGCTCAAACAGAAGTTACAAATTATTACCAATTTTTAGAATACAAAGGTGAGATTATAAAAGAAATAATTCACAGATTCAGAGCAGAAGAAATCAATTTTGCATTCCCATCTACAAGTGTTTATATCGCTAAAGAGGAATAGTACAATTGAAATCATAATTTTCGCAATTATTAAGTTATGAAGATTAAAATTATTGCATTAGGTAAAATAAAAGAAAAATTTTTAAAAGACGGCATAGAAGAATTTGTGAAACGTCTTGTTTCTTATGTGCCTGTCGAAATTATTGAACTTAATCCGATTGAGATAAAAGACGAAAATCTTAAAAATAAAATTTTAGAGGCAGAAGGGGAGAAGATTTTATCTCAAATAAAAGAAGGTGCTTATGTAGTAACATTGGAAATTAACGGCAAACAGTTATCTTCTGAGGAATTTGCCGTAAAAATTGATGAAATAAACAATATGGGAATAAATGAATTGGTTTTTGTCATTGGTTCATCATGCGGATTGTCAAATATAGTTTCACAAAGAGCGGATTTTAAATTAAGCTTTTCAAAAATGACCTTTTTACATCAATTTGCAAGACTTATTTTGGTGGAACAAATTTATCGTGCATTTAAAATATTAAAAAATGAAACTTACCACAAATAAATTAATCTGTCATTGTGCAAATCTCAATCATTTTCTTTATTTGCGGATTTTTTATACTGTTAAGTTTATAAAAATCAAATAATTTAGGTGTTATTTCTTGCATTATATTCGGATTAAAAATAAAATATTCAAACGACCTTGCAATAAGTTCTGTTGGTGAATTATAGTATTTATTAAGCTTTGAAATTTTGGAATTTATTCTTCTCAAATTTCTTTGTTTTGATTTCAGAAGGATATATTTATACTCAACTTCATTTAATTCTTTAAAATCTTTTTTTAAATTCTCTATTGAATATATTTTAAAAGTAAGCCCGCTTAAAAGTTTTACTCTGTCATATTTCAAAAGATATTTAGCAGATTTTGATAAATTTTTTTCTATTTTTTTATATGGTTCACTCAATTTGAAATCGGGATAAAAATTTTTTATATAATCATTAAGTTTTGAGATTTCTTTTTTTAATTCTTCTTTTTTCAAAAATAACGGCTCGACTGTATTTTTAGGTATGGAATCCACCGTAAGTTTAATTAAATCTTCTTCAAAATTACAAAATTCATTTCTAAACAAATATTCTGTAGATTTAAGCGTTTTGTCATTTTTATAATGAATATAGTGAGAAAATTCATGGACAAGCACCCTTAAAATTTCCCCTTCATCCAATTTGCTTGAAATATCAATTCTGTAATTATTATATCCTCTAGCTTTAAAAAAGCCCTTGTTTCCACGAGCTTTGTTTTTGCCTATATTTATATCGACTCCGCAGGATTCAATATATTCAACTAATCTTGTAATGCAGTTTCTTTTGCCAGCCATTTTAAATAATCTTCTGAACAATCTACAATCGGTAATGCAATAATTTCAGGTACACTATATGAATGCATATCTTCAATTACAAGCTTAATTTTTCCGTAATTCGCACGGCGTGTTTTAATCATCAGCAAAACTTCTTTTTCTTCACATATTTCACCATCCCAAGAAAAAACGGATTTGACATTTTCTATCATAGAAACGCAAGCTGCCAGTCGATGTTTCATTAATACTTTTGTAATTTCTTTTGCCAATTTTTTATTTGGAACAGTGCAATAAATAACGATTATATCCATAATAACTCCTTTTTATAATTAGAAAATTTTATTCGGATTAAGAATATTTTTAGAATCAAAAATATTTTTAATCATTTTCATATATTCGATTGCATTTTTATCAACCGTATCCTTTACATAAGCTTTTTTTTCAAGTCCTACACCGTGTTCTGCGGATATTGTTCCGCCAAGTTCAATTGTAGCTTTGTATATTTCTGCTTTTGCTTCCATGCAGTTTTTAAATTCTTCTTCATTTTCAAGGTTTACAGCAATTTGAGGATGTAAATTTCCATCTCCTGCATGACCTACAAGACACATTTTCAAATTATATTTTTCAGCTATTTTTCTGCATTGTTCAGCTATATCAGGCAAGTTTTCTCTTGGAACAATTATATCATCAGTAACTACATCCGGTGCAAGCCTTGCAGTGGCAGCAAAAGCTACTCTTCTTGCTTTCCAAATATTTTGAGCGCCTTCTTCGTCAGAAACTTTAATATCTGTTGCACCTGAATTTTTTAAAACTTCAACTGCCGAATTAAGCTGATATTCCATTGAAGATTTATATCCGTCAAGAGTAAGAAGAAGCATACAATCTTTGTCAGTTCTTAAACCACATTTTGTATAATCTTCTACAGTCATAATTGCATTTTTATCCATAAAATCAATTGCTGCCGGAAAAATTTTGCTTCCGATAATTTTATTAACTGCTATCATTCCGATTCTTAAATTGTCAAAATAAGCTGAAATTGCGCAATTGGTTTCAGGCTTAGGCAAAAGCTTTAGTGTCGCTTCCACTATTACTGCAAGAGTTCCTTCACTTCCAACCATAAGTTGTGCGAGATGATATCCGACAGAATCCTTAGCCGTATTTGCGCCCAATGTCATCAAACGACCGTCAGCAGTAACGACTTTAAGTGACAACACATAATCCTTTATAGTTCCGTATTTAAAACCCATTGCACCACCCGAAGATTGAGCAATTGCACCACCTACTGTTGATACAGCATAGTTAGACGGGTCAGGAGGAAAAAATAAGCCCGATTTTTCTGCTTCTTGTTTAAGATTACCGACTATTACCCCCGGTTGAACTTTTGCTGTCATATTTACCGGATCAATTTCAAGAATTTTGTTCATTTTAGAAAAATTTAAAACAATACCGCCTTCATCACATACACATGAACCTACCATATTTGTTCCTGCTCCTCTTGAAATAACAGGGATTTCATGTTCATTTGCGTATTTTAAAATATTTTGCACATCTTCAATGGTTTCTGCAAAAACAACTACATCAGGATTCGTTTTAGGTTTAATTAAATTAGATGAATCTTGTGCATAACAATAACATTCCTCTTCACAAGTAAGAATGTTATCATTTTTTAATAATAATTTTATTTCTTGGATTTTACTTTTCAACAACATGTGATGCTATTTTTTCAATACTTTTATTTAATTTAGCTATTTGTCTGTCCATACCGCCTACCTTTTTGGTTAACTGAGCAGTATCTTTTTCATCCAACATATTAATCATTTCTTTCATTTGAGATTCAAGTGAATCAATTTTTTCTTGTTGAGATGAAATTTTTTCTCCGATTGCGGCTAAGAATTTATTGAGAGTATCTTCCATCGGTCGCATATCAATTTTGTTATTTTTATTATTAATAGTTGTTTCTACAATCATTTTATCCAACTTAGATTCTAATGTCGAAATTCTTTTTGCCTGTTTATCAAAAACAGTGCTTAAAGCTTCCACAAGTTCAACATTTTCGGAATTGTCCTCCGCCTCTGCTTTCAAATCTTGTAGCATAACCTTGATTTGCCCGATATCATCAAGCGAATCCACTTTATTTGAAATTGCATTAATTTGATTTCCCGCATTATCAACCCATTCTGCAAGATATTCAAATACTTCATTAAAGACTTGATTCGTTTTTGCACCATTTTGTACCATCGAATTTAAGGCATTTAATTTTGAATCTATTCTATCCATGCCTGATTCTTGTGCAAAATTTCTTGTTCTTTCGTCTAAATCGTTTATTACAAGCTTAAATTCATGTAAATTATCGGTTAAAGTTTTATAAGATTCATCAGATGCAAGTATTAATTTGTTTGTTCTTGTGCTTATACTTACAATATCTTCGGTTAAATCTTCAAAAGATTTTTTATCAGGCAATTCCTCTTTAATTGATTCTACCAATTTATAAACACCGTCTGTTGATTCCATCAATTTGCTAAAATCATCGCCATAATTATCTGTATTGTCCTTCATTTCTTTAAGGACTACTCGAAGGTGTGCAATATCGGATTCTAAATCTTGCAAACTGTAAATATAATCAACATTACCGTCAGCAGAAATGATACTTGAAATCTTTTGATTAATTACACTTATTTCATCCTTAACGGAATTAACACTTTCCTTAACTTCGGTTATGTCACCAGAGTTTGTAACTATATGACTCAATACTTTGATTAAATAATCATGTTTTTCTTGAATAAAATCGAGGATTTCTTCCTGTTCCGTTACAAATGAAATTTGATTGAATATATTTAAAAATTGTGTAATTATCTCAGATTTTGTTTCTTTTAATGAATCCTGAATAAGATTTTCAACCATGTCACTTCGTTCTTCAAGTTGTTCTGAAAGATTGTCTGCCGTAGAAACCAGAAGATTATTTACATTTTCAAAACCTTTATT
>JAKSUR010000038.1 GCA_024408765.1 bacterium
TTGCGCAAAAAGAATTTATAACTTACACATCTAAAACACACGGTACAGGCATGATTATGATTAAAAACGACCCTGAAATATCTCCAATTATTACGGAATGGATAAAACAATATCTAAAAGATTAAATAAGTATTTCGGTTTCATTTTTATATGTAACATAACCCAATGGGGAAGATGGTGGTTTTTTAACATATTTTCTTTTTGTATAAATAACCCCAACTTTTGATGGTTGTTTTGCCGATGAATATATTCTTGCAAGTTTTGCACATTCAAAAATAACCGATTCATCGGGTTCATTTTCTCTGACTTGCAACAGAACATGCGAACCTGCACAATTGTGTATATGAAACCAATAATCGTTATCCTTTGAAAGTTTTGATACAATATAGTCATTTTGTTTATTATTTTTACCTATATAAACATCAAAGTTTTTTATTTTAACTTTCATAATTTCATTATGAATTTGTTTATTTTGCTTATTATCAGTTTTATTTGTTACAAGCTCAGCTTCAATATCTTTTAATTCATTAATATCAGATGCAGATTCAATACTATATATCAAACTTTCCAAATAATTTTTTTTTATATTTAAACTGCCTTCAAATTCTAAAGCTTTTTCTTTCGCATTTTTAGACTTGGAATAAAGTTTAAAATAATTTTGTGCATTTTCACTCATAGTTTTTGCAGAATCAAGCGGTATAAGAACATCTTCATTCTTTTCATAATCAAATAATTTAATACTTTTAATATAATCCGATTTTAAATACAAATTTGAAGTAATTAATTCACCATATTTTTTATACAAATTTGCTTTTTCGTATTTATTTTCATTGTTTTTTATTTTTAACAAGCTATTTGTAACTTTTTTATACTTTGAATTAACTACTTCAAAAAGTTTATTTTTTAATGACGAAATCATAAATTGCGATTGATACTCTGAATAATAATTATCCAGCATCGAATTTACACACTTTTCTTCATTAGAAGAAGGGAGTAACTCCGCAAATAACGTATACTTATCGTCTTTTATCGCAGGTCTGTATTCTTCTGTCGAAAGATAATACTTGATTTTTTCATCAGAAATATTGTTAAATTGAACTTTTAATTCATCTGATAATCTGATTTCACCGCTATGAGGAGGATAAATATATTTTAAACCTCCTTTTAATTCTCTGTATCGACTTTTCTCAGAACCTACATTATGAGCACAACCTATTATTATAAAATCATTTCTGTCGTACAGAATCACATTGGAATGTTTTCCCATAAGTTCAACAGTCAGACATAAAGATTTATTGCAAGAGTATTCATCAACGATATCAAAATGAAGTTCCAAAATTCTATCATTATTTTTTGTACAAGCATCGGTTATTATTGCACCATCAAGATATTTTCTTAAAAGCATGCAAAACATTGGCGGATTTTGGGGAATTTGTATATTTCTTTTTAACTCTGATTCCTTATTTATAAAGCAAATATGATAAATATTAGGCATAATATTAATGTATAACTTTTTATTTTCCGAATAATTGCGTAAATTCAGAATAAAATCACGTCTTGTGGGTTGCTGAATTTTTTGTACTCTTGCACCAATTATAAAATCAATATTTTCTATTAAAAATGCTTTTAGAGTCAGAAAATCTATATTTATCATAATAAGCATTATATATAAAAATAAGCCGTTTAACAATTAAACTGCAACATAGCTCAAACAGCATAAAATTTAAAATAAGCATTTTCATATTGCAATATATAAAAAATTGTGCAATAATACTCATAAGGTTATTAACCTTTGACTGGAAATAAGGTAAAAGAGCTCTTTCTTGTCAATTTAATGTTGTAAAAACCCGTAAAAAAGGATGATGTTCACTAATGAGTGAATTTAAGTTTAATTATGATTTTTTAAAGAAAAATGCAACCTCAGGGAGTTGGAGAAGAGGTTACGAATTATATCAAAAGGATATGATTCTTGAATCTTGTCCTGAAAAAAACTTTTTTAAAGCAAAAGTAAAAGGAAATTATCAGGATTTTTATATAACAGACTTAATTTTTAAAAAAAATAAAGTCGAAGCCAGATGTAATTGTCCTTTAAAAGAAGAGTGGTGTAAACATTCTGTTGCCGTTGCCCTTAAAGCGATAAAAACAGGTGCTTTTGATAATTGGAATCTTGAAAAGAATGATATTGCACCTGATTTAAGTGATGTTGTAGCACCGGAAATTAAAAATCCGCAAGGAAATTATATTTTTCACTTTAATCCAAAACGCAGACAGAATTTCTTTTCAATTCTTGTAAGGGATAGATCAACTAATAAAATTGTACGTTCGCTTGAAAGTATTTTAAGAGGATTGATTGAAGTACAAAAAGTTAATCCCGATTTTAGTTTAAATAATGCACAAAAAGCAGAATTGGCAATATTTCAAACACTTTTAAAAATTTCCAAACAGGATAAAAAAGCCGGCTGGTATGATATACCAATTACAAAGTTTGCACCGGTTTTTCCGCAGATGGCTGAACTTGAAGAAGTGCTTGACGAAAAGACAAAAGAACGCATTATGTTTACAAACAACATGTGGTCATTGAACCTTGATGTTTCAACCACTAATGTTAACGGAGGTACAAATATTGTTTTAGAGCTTTTCTGGACAAGACCGGACAGCGATGAACATTATCCTTTTGAAGAAATTAACTACTTTTCAAGGCAAATAAAGTGGGGAAGATACAGAAATATTATATTTCCAATTAATGTCGCAATGAACGAGCTACCTCAAAGCATTATTAAATCAACATTTACAGACTTAAAAGATGCTGATGGCGGTAAATTTGTCTATGAAGAATTACCAAATTTACAGGAAATCATGCCTGTAACAATTGCAGAAAATATAAGCAAGTTGCTTTTAGAACATAAAGCACCCATAAATGTTGTTACACTTGGTATTGACTATGATCAATCATTAAAAGCTTCGTTGGAATTTGATTATTCCGGCGTGCGAGTTCCATATTCAAAGAGTAATGATAAGTCACCGTATTTATCAGTAAAAGATGAAGCAAATGACTTGGTATATTGGATTAAAAGAGATTACAACCATGAACAACTCGCTTACAATATGCTTTTGGCTTGCAAGTTCGTTCCAATGCAAACAAATAATCTGGCACTGGAAAAAGAAAATGCTATAGATTTTTACAATTATTATATTCAACAAGCAGGTGAAGGTTGGAAATTTGAAGAGCACGATGATATGAACTTCTTTAAACTCGTTTCAGAACCTTTTAAAATGTGTGCAAAAATTGACTTCTCGGAAGAATCTGTTGACAGTATGGAAATTCAAATATACGGTCAGGTTGGAGAAGAAATTATTAATTTTGATGACATTTATGAAACGATTCAAAGCGGTGAAAAATATGCACGAGTAAGGAGTCTTGGTTTTGTTGAATATCCGGCACAAAATATTTATCAAATAATGCGTTCATTTAATTCATTTGATGCATATAGAAATGATGACAATACGTTTTTGGTTAAAACTTATCGTGTCGGTTTGATTACAGAGCTTCAAAATCAGGGTTTTGAGCTTGTAATGAGCGAAAAATTTCGCAAATTCTGGGAACAAATTTCAACATTTTCTACAACAGCGGATGGTGTTGATTTACCGGATGATGTGCATGCGGAATTTCGTGAATATCAGGTTAAAGGGTTTAATTGGTTGTGGTTTTTGTATCAATACGGCTTAAACGGTATACTTGCAGATGATATGGGGCTTGGTAAAACTCTTCAAGCACTTGCCCTTTTACAAAAAGCTAAGCAAGTTGACGGGCCAATGCCTACACTTGTTATAGCGCCAACAACGGTAGTATTTAACTGGGAAAATGAAATACAAAAGTTTACTCCTGACTTAACCTGCCTGAAAATTCAGGGTGCAGAAAGGAAATCGCTTTTTAAGGAAATACCGAATTACGATATTATAATAACCAGTTATGCACTTGTTAGACGTGATATTGCAAAACTTAAAAAATATAAATTCAGATATGTAATTTTAGATGAATCTCAAAATATCAAAAATGCAATTTCGCAAACAGCACAATCTGTTAAAGAGTTGGTTTCAGATCACAAATTAGCTTTATCAGGTACACCAATCGAAAACAAACTTGAAGAATTGTGGTCTGTATTTGATTTCTTGATGCCGGGATTTTTGTTTAATGTTGCGGAATTTAATTACAGATACGTTACTCCTATTATGGAAAGACAGGATAAAACGGTTGAGAAGCGCTTGAAGTTACAAATTTTTCCGTTCATTTTAAGACGTATGAAACGAGATGTTGCAAAAGATTTGCCGGATAAAGTTGAAAATATGGCATATTGTGAACTTACTGATGAGCAAAAAGACTTTTATCTTGAAGTTCTTGATAGTACAAAAGAAGAACTGTTTAAGAGTATTGAACTTAACGGACTTGAAAAGAGCAGAATGTCAATTTTTTCTGCACTTCTCAGGTTGCGGCAAATTTGTTGTCATCCGAAATTATATGACAAAGAACATGTTAAAGGTGTTATACAATCAGGCAAGTTTGAATATCTTAAAGGTATGCTTGAACAAATTATTCAGGAAAAACACAGAGTTCTTTTATTTAGCCAGTTTGTCGATATGTTAGACATAATAAAAGGTTGGCTGGAAAGAACGGGGATTCCTTATGAGTATTTGACAGGCAAAACAAAAGACAGAGAAGCGGCCGTTAATAACTTTAATAACAATCCGAATATACCGATATTTTTAATAAGCTTGAAGGCAGGTGGTACCGGTTTAAATCTTACAGGTGCGGATTATGTTATCCACTATGACCCATGGTGGAATCCTGCTGTTGAAGATCAAGCAACCGACCGAGCATATCGTATCGGACAAACAAAAAAAGTTTTTGTATACAGGCTGATTACAAAGAATACGGTAGAAGAAAAAATACAAAAAATTAAGGGCAGAAAGCGTGACCTTGTTGACAGCGTTGTTTCAATTGACAGAAATATAACCAAATCTTTAACAATGGAAGATATTAAAGAAATATTCTCTGTCGATTAATATAGAGATGATATCAAAACAAACAACTATATTAACGTATAATTTTATTCTATTACACCCGCTGTTTTTCCGTATCTTCTAATCGTTGAATTTAAAAGATTTTCGTGATGTTTATCTCTGTATATTTGACAAAGCAATTTGTATGCATACTTATTATAAGGGTTTTCCTTTAATAAATCTTCTAATTGTTGAACTGCCGTATTTGAGCGCTTCATGTAATAATTCAACAAAGGCGGAAGAGTAATTGTCAAATCATTTTCATCAATTTGCCAAGCAATCTCTGCAACGCTTTTAGCTTCATCAAACATTTCGGCATCGAGATACATCACTGCTATCTCATAATATACTTCTGAACGACTTCTTTTATCCGATTTTGATTGAGCGACAACTTGATATTCTTTTGCCGCTTTATCATATTGTGCAAGCTTTCTATATTGCTCCGCCAAAGCAAGATGAGAGGCTATATCGGTTCCTGCATATTCATTTAGATTTGTATTATCGTTAACAGGAACATTTAAGGTATTAAGAATTTCGGAAGAGGTATACAACTTCGACCTTTCATTCTGATTTAAAGTAATATTGGTAATATCAGGAACTGTAGCATACACAAGTGCCAGTGATTTTAAATCTCTTGTTGTAATTTCTGTATTAAATTTTGTTCCAACCGGATACATAACATCATAAATACTGTTACTATTGCCTGTTAAACCAATTGAATAACCGACTTCTTGTAAAGCGGATGAAAATAATTGTTTAGAATCTAAGCTCAAACCTTTTTTATCGGATTTATTAAAATTAATTACTGCATTTGTCATTCTGTTACCACTAACGATAAATTCATGTGAACTTATCAAATCAGAATTATTACCGCTTATAAAGTAGCATTTTATATCGGCATCAGCTTGATTTTCTACGAATTGAAATCTTACAATGCCTTCACTTGCTCTTTGCCAAGAGAGGAAAGCATTCATAACGACATCTCTGTAATATTCCGGCAAATCTCTGCTATCTTGAACGTATACAGATAAAGGCATGGAATTTTTATTCCATCGTATAATTTTTCCGTTTTTACAAATTTGTCTGTAATAACTGTCAATTACAGCTGCTTTAATAGTTTTTTCACCCATTGCTCTGTCGTAACCCAATGTTACTGCTGAAAATTTTTGTAAACTAAAATTGCTATCTTGTGGTGATGTTTGAATTCCATTGAAAGAAAATACTCCGAATGCAATCAAGAATGCGCCTATAACCAGTTTTTTCATTTTATATAACCTCATTTAAAATATTTCAACGAAAATATAAAAACTCGTAAAAAAAAATTTTGCGTTTATTATACTATATACAAAAAAGTTTTACAATTATAATATTTCATGGTAAACTTTTTGTATTGGAGGGATATATGCACGAATATGTTTTCAAAATGAAAAAAGGCGATATTGAAATCGAATTAAAATCTGATGACTTGGAGTTTGTTGAAGAACAACTTAACAAATGGAGAGAAGAATTACTACAACAGTAACGGATTTTAGGATATGGCAACTTATTCATTTACAATCAAAAAAGGGAAATTTCAACTTGAACTAATGACTACAGACAAGGAGTTATTGTCTGAGCAGTTTGAGAATTGGGTTCGTGAAGCCGGTGAATATGCAAAATTAAAAAAGGCTCGTGTGGGTAAAGATATTGTAAATGCACAAATTAAAGCAGAAGAAGAAATCACGCAAAAAAATATTGATGCTCAATTGAGGCAAAAAGAAGAGCATGTTAAAGAGCTTGACGTTCAAGATAAGACAACAACAGACGACGGTACGAAAGAGATTCCGCCGGCAAGCGATTTGGATATATTTTACGCACCACCATCAAGTGAAACAACTGTAAACATACCCACTGAGGAAGAGCATAAAGGAGTTTTTGATAACATCCTTGAGAATTCAATCAAGAATCCGCAAACAGAATTAACTTTTAAACCAAATCCGTCAATAAAAAAAGACAGTGCGTTTATTAATTTTATGAGTGCACAAAAAATAGAAAAAAAGATAGACTACTTGCTCTATGCTTCATATTATTACTCACAATATGAACAAAAACCAAGATTTACATTAAAACAAATTAATTCAAAACTAATGCAAAATCTTGCTGTAATTATTGACCACAGCGTTTTGCAAGAAGCAATAAACAGAGATTATATTGAATGTTTACCTGATTTAACCGGATTGGTCGGAGCAAGCGAATACAGACTAACGGCTTATGGTGAGAAAACAATTATGGATGCTTAAACATTCATAAATTCAACAATATTCTTAATAACTTCGTCCGCAAAAAGTTCTTTCATTTGTATTCTTTCAACATCAGTGGGCATTTGTATTCTATAAATTTTGTATTTTTCAGGTGTATATATGCATGAGTACATTAAACCAACGGGTTTTTCATTTGTTCCTCCGGTTGGCCCTGCAATCCCAGTCGTTGAAATACAAATGTCAGATTTCGTTAATTTATACAAACCTTTTGCCATTTGATAAGCACATTCTTCACTTACAGCGCCTTTTGTTTCCAATATGGTTTTGTCAACCTCCAACATTTTTTGCTTTGCTTCATTTGCATAAGTTATAAGATTCAACTTAATATATGCAGAACTTCCTGAAATGTCTGTTAGTTTTGAACTCAATAATCCTCCGGTACAAGATTCGGCAGTTGAAATTGTTAATTTGTTTTTCAACAAAAATTTACTTAATTTTTCTAAGTTAGTAATCAATATGCAGTCCTCTTTAAAATAACTTTTGAGTGTTTGTCGTAAAGATTGTGTTTGTACCATACACCTTTAAATGTTCCGTCAGGATCAAATAAATATTGATTATCCTTTGAGGTATAGTAAATTGCACTTATTGGCTTTCCTGAAACTTTATATTGTATTGCATAATATGGATAGTCAGGATACTCACCATATATAAAATCAACGTATACCAAGTGTCCTAACGCACTATAATAATAGGCTTTTGTTAAGTCTTTTTTATCCTGCAAAGCATACATATAGATATTTTTTTGTTTTTTGTAATAAAAAGCAGAGATATTATATTCACCGCACTCCTCCCTACCTGCTGAAGCTGACATATAATGTTCAATGTGATTTTTATCCTTCAACCTATCTTTTACAATATTTTTAAAACCGGATTGTTTCGTTATATCATTTTCAAATATAATGTCATGAACCTCATTTATAATGGATTCTTTTTCGACATCAGTTTTATTTATCCAGTCATATTGTATATTTGCTACATAAATATCGTTATAATTCGCTAATACAAGTGCTTGTGTTACAATAAAAATTGCAAATGCAATAATATATTTCTTCATAATCCCTCCTAGAGGTATATTATACCACATGACATAAAATTTTATAGTATAATGGAAGAATGGTTAGACTGGTTACAAAAATTGATACAAACTTAATAGCCGATTTTGTTACGGCATTTTTTAATTTTCAAAAACATTTTACGCATATTACACCTGTTAATTTCCCGAATATTAAACCATGCATATATGCAATGTGGCATGGGCAACAGTGTTGCGTGTACGGACTTCCAAATCACGAAACGGTAAGTGTCATGGTTAGTCGTTCAAAGGACGGAGATGTTATTGCAAGTGCTATAGAAAATGCTTTGGGTTTTAAAACCGTAAGAGGTTCAAAAAGCAGAAGCGGTTCTATTGAAGCTACAAAACAAATGATAGAGACACTAAAAAATGGTGAATTTGGAGCTATAACGGTAGATGGGCCAAAAGGACCTGCTCATATCGTAAAAGACGGAGTTATAAAGATTGCAAAACTCGCAGGTGTTCCGATTGTTCCAATGGTTTGGTATTCAAACAATTTTAATCTTATAAAATTTAACTCATGGGATAAAATGCAACTTCCAATCTTTGACGTCAGATTAATTAATTTGTACGGTGAACCTATCTACATTCCCGCAGACAGTACTGATGAGTCTGACGAAGAATATAGAAAGAAGCTTGAAAAAAGCCTTTTAGGGCTTATTGAACAAGCACCAAAAGAGTATAATAAAGTATATTGGCACGGATTATGGAAAAGAAAATAAAACTTCTTGCTATTCAAATAGGTTCGGAAATCGGGAATTTAGATGCTAACATTCGCAAAACAAAAAAACTCATAGAGAAATATCTTTCCGAGAAGAATGCCGATTTTGTTTTTTTGCCGGAAGCATGGACTGTCGGCTGGGATTGTTCTTCATTTACAAGTTGTGCGGAAGAACTTGAAAAAGCAGAATCAGTTTGTATGCTAAAACATATTGCAAAAAAATATAAAACAAATATTATCGGAGGCAGTTTTATTTGTAAAAAAGGTAATGTTTATACAAACACTTGTCCGGTAATTAACAAAGATGGAAATTTGGTTTGTACATATAATAAAAATCACCTTTATTCGTATTACGGATGCAATGAAGGTTCTATCATAAAGGCGGGCGAAAATCCTGTAATGGTTGAACTTGATGGAGTTAAAACAGGGCTTACAATTTGTTATGATATAAGATTTCCTGAAACATACAGAGCCTACCGCAAAGCTGGTGCAGATATTCTGGTTAATATGGCGGCTTGGGGAGCTAACAAAAAAATACCTTGGGACAGTATGACAACATCGAGAGCAATTGAAAATCAAACATATTTTGTCGCACTAACGCAAACAGGCTGGCTCAAAGGGGATGAAAGAAATCTCGGACACTCCATGATATTGGATTACAACGGAAATATTTTATCGGAAATTAATGAAACAGAAGGCGGAATTTATGCCGAAATTGATTTGAATGAAATGTATGAATTTAGGGAAAAATGTACTGTATTAAATGATATAAAAAATTCTTACGAGGTAATTGTGAAATGAAAAAAATTATTTCTTTGCTCTTTGCGTTTATTTTTATGTGTATAAATGTTCAGGCAAAAAATCAAAAGGCTTTGTTCGGAAACATAATTCGTGATTCAGGCATAAATAATGATTCAATATCAGTTTCAATAAGAGATGCTGAAAACGGAAAAATCGTTTATGCATTAAATGATAAAATCATGATGAATCCTGCTTCTGTACAAAAAGTTATAACAATGACAGCCGCATATAACGAACTCGGAGAGGATTACAAATTTTCTACCGAATTATATTCAAGAGGAAATGATAATTATTTGATAAAACTTTCAGGAGATCCTTATTTAAAATATAGTGATTTAAAAACACTTACAAAAAGGATTGAAATCGGTACAAAAAATATATTTGTTGATGACAGCATTCTGGATAACACAATTTGGGGCGAAGGCTGGCAATGGGATGATGATTTAAACCCTCTTATGCAAAAATTCGGTGCATATAATCTTGATAAAAATTTAATAAAAATTATATTCACACCCTCTAAAATTGGTGAATATGCACAGATTTCCAATCCCAGCAAATATCCATACGTATTTATTAACAATGTTAAAACATCCGATTCAACCAATGTTGATATAAAAAGAAATCCGATGTCACAAGATAATACAATAAAATTTGAAGGTACAATATCAAGACAAACAATAATCAATATTCCTTCAAACAATATTAAGCGTTATTTTGAAATCAGACTCACACAAGCACTGGAAGAAAACAGAATATATCTAAAAACACCGTTTGCAAATAAAAAAAAGAATCCTGACGATATTATAATGAGTACGATTGAACACGATTTAAAAAGTGCCCTAATTGATATATTAAAAAATAGTAATAATATGGTAGCTGAAACTGTTTTCAAACTTGCCGGAGGTCATCGTTATGGTGAAACAGGTTCAGCAAAACTCGGAATAAAAATGTTTAACGATTTTTGTAAATCAAAAAATATAGATTACTCTAGAATCAACATTACGGACGGAAGCGGTGTTTCTAAAAACAATCTTCTCTCTGCCGACTTTATTTCACAGTTCCTATTTGTAAATAAAAATGATAAAGTTATGGACTTTTTACCACATCCCGGAGAAGGAACATTAACCCAAAGAATGCTTCCAATCAAAGAAAGTTTAAAAGCAAAAACAGGTACTCTTGCAGGAGTAAGTTCAATTGCAGGATTTTTAACGACAAAAAAGGGACATAAATACGCATTTTGCATAATTCAAAATGATGTAAAATTATCTGATACGGATAAAAAAGCTCTTGAAGATTATATAATCAGAGAAGCTTATTTTAAATTGTAAGTTTATGGTAATATACTTATATGAATAAACCTGAACTTTTAATGCCTGCCGGCAATATAGAAAAATTAAAATATGCAATCAAGTATGGCGCAGATGCGGTCTACCTTGGAGTAGTTGATTTTAGCCTTAGAGCTATGCGTAAAGGAGAGTTAATAACTCTTGAAAACTTAAGAACCGCAATCGATACCGCTCACAACATGGGTGCTAAAGCATATTTAACACTGAATATTTTTGCATTTAATAATGATATAAAACTTTTAGAATCAGTAATTGACAAAATATCCGAATCGAATCCGGATGCACTAATAATAAGTGACCCCGGAATTATTAGAATGGCAAAAAAATATATGCCAAAAACTGATATCCATGTTTCAACACAAGCTAATATTTTAAATTATGAAGCAGTTAGATTTTGGCAAGATATTGGTGCAACAAGATGTATATTAGCAAGAGAATTACCGATTAAAGATGTTGCGGAAATAAAAAAACAAGTTCCTGATATGGAATTGGAATGTTTTATCCATGGAGCTCAATGCGTTTCATTTTCGGGAAGATGTCTGCTCAGTGATTATATGACAAACGGTGAAAGAAAAGCAAATTCCGGCAATTGTTCTCAGCCTTGCAGATGGAGTTATAAGCTTCTTGAAGAAACAAGACCGAATGAATACCAAGAAATTGTACAAGATGAAAAAGGAACTCATATATTGAGTACAAAAGACTTGTGTTTAGTAAGACATTTAAAAGAAATGATAGATGCAGGTATTGATTCATTTAAAGTAGAAGGAAGAACAAAAAGTTTATATTATGTATCTGCAACAGCAAAAGCGTACAGAGAAGCAATTGATGCAATTATTGCAAATCCCAATGCGGATATGGAGCCTTATTTCAAAGAACTTTTAAAGGTTGGAAACAGAGGTTATACAACAGGTTTTTATCTCGGGAATGGCGAATATGATAAAGACGGTTATAGCTATGATATTTCAAAAGGTTTAGCCGGTGCTGATTTTTTGTGTGAAATAATTGATAAAAAAGATGATTGGTATAAAATCAGAACAAAAAATAAATTCAGTAAAGACGAAAATATTGAAATAATAACTCCTGATGAAAAATTTATAACAAAAGCTACGGAAATTCAGGATGATAAAGGTTTTATTCTTGATGTCGCAAATACAAATAACGAACTTTGGGTAAAATTTGAACAAAGCCCAAAAGATTATGAATACGCACTTGCAAGAACCATAGGTATTAAAGGGAATATTGCGAAAACTCAATTATGTTCGTGCAAAGATTAGCGAGGCAATATGTTTATAAAACCTGATTACAATTTGAAAAATGTATATGAAATAAATTTTGAAGAATTAAAAAAACAAGGAATAAAATGCCTTATGTTTGATCTTGACAGCACTTTGATGATTTCAAAATCAGGTAAATTTATGCAAGAAACCCTCAATTGGTTTAAAACTTTTGAAAATGATTTTAAAACAGCAATTATTTCAAATAACAAAAATCCAAAATACATAGAAAACGCCAACAAAATAGCACCTTGCAAAGTTATCGGTTATGCCAACAAACCAAATCCAAAGGTAATGAAAGAATATTTGAGTTCAATTAAAGTAAATCCAAATGAAGCGGTTATGATTGGTGACAGACCTCTTACAGACATTCTTGCAGGAAAACTCCTCGGTTGCAAAACTATTTTAGTTGGTTCTATCAATCCTAATGAGAATATACAAACCCGTTTTATAAGAGCATTAGAAAGAAGTACAATAAGGAGTTAATATTATTAAAAAACTTTAGTCGATCTGAAGTCTGATTTAAACTACGACACTTTGTAATAAATTCTCATAACAAAAAATCTAATTAAGTATTAAGTTTTGTAAATAATTATTTTCAAAAAAAGCAATTTTTTTAGTCCTTCTTACTTAATATATGTAAGAAGGTAAAATATTATTTTCGTGTATTAATGTAAGTTGTAAAATAAAAGGAGTAAACAATTATGACAGATGAAATGACAGTAAATCAAAGACCCTCTGCGATGCCATATTTATTAGGCGGTGCAGCTGTTGGTGGTGCAGGCGGTTATGCATTATCAAATTATGCAAATGTGGGTATCAAGACCGGCTATAAATCTTGGGAAGATGCAGTAGCTGATGTTACAAAAGACGATTCTTTCTGCAAAAAACAAATAGAGAAAAAAGGTGATAATGTTGATGCTTGGGAAGAACTACAAAAACAATCCGAGGCTGTAAAAAACGCTCAAAAAGCTGTTGATGACGCAGCAGGTGCCGCAAAAGATACAGAAGAATTAACAAAATATATGGAAAAATTAAATGAAGTGGAAACCAAAGAAAATGAAACATTAGAGAAATTGTTAAAGGGTGAAACGAAAATTGGCAAAGACGAAAATGCAAAGACATTTTTAAATAGTTATGAAAAATCGAATGATTTGCTCAATGAATTTAAAAATGTTAATGGAATTAAAGATAAAGAGTTTAAAATCGGAGAAAGCAATGTAAAAGGTGAAAATTTAAAATTAGAGCAAGCAAAAGAACGCCCTGAATTCAAAGAATGGGCAGCAAAGCAAGAGAAATTTATAGATGCTGCAAAAGAAACTGATGAATATAAAAAAATAAGAGAGAGTGCTAATAAAGAACTTAGCGAGCTTGAAAATGCTGTAAAAAGCAAAAATGAAAAACTTAATGTAAATGAATTTAAAGAAGCACTACGCAAGTATACAGAAGCTAAAAATGAAGCCGGAAAAGCATTAACAGAAGACGTATTGAAAAAATGCAAAAAACCGAATAATTGGTTAACCGCTGCTGTTGGTGCCGGTGTGTTAGCACTTGGAGCATTAGCATTAAGACCAAAAGCAGAAGCTTAGTCGACAACTCAATTGGTTACAACTTTTATTTAACAAAAAAACCTGAATAAAATTCAGGTTTTTTGTTTGTATTAATTGCTCCAGGCCAGACTTGAACTGGCACCGAGGGTGAACCCCGATTGGATTTTAAGTCCAACGCGTCTACCGATTCCGCCACTGGAGCGCGGAAATATTCAGTTGTCATGCTCCTGCGGAATCGATAGACGGCGTCTACCTCCCCTCCACTTCGGACGTGACATTTAGTCACCTCCTCGCGGAGTCCTTGCCACTGGAGCGCGGAAATATTCAGTTGTCATGCCCCTGCGGAATCGATAGACGGCGTCTACCTCCCCTCCACTTCGGACGTGACATTTA
>JAKSUR010000039.1 GCA_024408765.1 bacterium
TTCCATCCAGTCGTTCTTCCATAATAACAGAATTCCTTGTTAATACAATAACTTTACTGCGACATAATTTGTCCTAGTTCAACACATATTAGACTAAGCACATTTATCTTTTATATTCCATAGGTGTCAAATAATTTAGGCTTTGATGCATTCTTTCACAATTGTATTTGTACTCAAACTTTCTTAACAATTTTCTTGTTTCTTCAATAGTATCAGGTATTTCATAAACATTCCAAAATTCATAACGATATGTTTCATTTGCTCTTTCTACATATCCATTCATTTTAGGACTTCTTTTATACTTTACTATACAGTCATATCTATATTTTGCTTCTTCGCTTAAATTAAATGGGCTGTATTTTAATGATAAATTCCATACATTCTTTATTTGTGTCATATTAGACTCCTTTCCTTTTTTAGTTTCTCTTAAAAGTTCTTTTTAGTCTAATATATATTTGAACTAGGACAGATGTATCAAGCTTCCGTTATAAAACGTTATATTTATTTTTTAAGCGCATTTTCCAATGCTTTTTCCAAAACCTCAATTTTTGATTCCAGCACTTTTACTTTTGCACTCGATTCATCTGATGAAATTGATTCTTTTTCAAGCTCTCTTTTATATGTTTTTAATCTGTCATTTTTGACATTTAGCTTAATTATCATTAAAAATATGCCAAATAAAATTCCGGATACAAATATTCCGACTAATCTATAAATATCATTAAAATAAAAATAACTTCCATAAACAGTAACAAAAGATAATATAAGCAACATAAGTGCAAAAATTGTATTTTTCATATATTTCCTTTCAAAATCCAAGATTATTATGAATTATTATAACATTTATGGTAAAATATTAACAGTCCGACTATAGGTTTTGTAAAATGGGTGATGAAGATAAACAATTTGAAGCGACTCAGCAAAAACTTGAGCGTGCTAGAAAAGAAGGTCAGGTTGTAAAATCAAAAGATGTTTCAATCGCACTTTCATTACTTGTTATGTTTACCTTTATAAATATGATTTCTCCTTTTATATGGCAGGCAATTGTCGGTTTATTCAGAACATTATATGAGCAAATACCTAATCATACCTTACAAGAAATAGGTATTACATATATTCTAACCGTTACATTAATACCGACATGTTTAATTATAGGTTCAATTTTATTTGTTGCCGCATTTATAGCAATACTCGGAGATTTTATACAAGTTGGCCCGCTGGTTACTGTAACTCCTTTATCGCCAAAGCTTGATAAATTAAATCCAACTAAATATTTTAAAAACCTTTTTCAAGTAAAAACACTGTTTGAACTTGGTAAAAATATCGTAAAAGTTCTTGTATTAGGTCTTGTCGGGTGGGCTGTTTATAAGAAACATTTACCTGTGATTCTCGGACTTGCCGCAATCGATAACAATTTTGCGATAATGATTGAATTCGGAAAACTTCTTATAGAATTTATCTACAAAGCCTGTATTGCTTTTTTGGTTATTGCGGCAGCAGATTATGGTATGACAAAGTGGAAATTCTTAAAAGACCAAAAAATGTCCTTTAAAGAAATAAAAGATGAATATAAAAACTCGGAAGGCGACCCGCATGTTAAAGCTGCTCTAAGACAAAGAAGAATGCAAATGTTACAAAGAGGTGCTATGGATTCTGTTCCGGATGCGGATTTTGTAGTTAAAAACCCGACACATGTTGCCTGTGCATTAAAATATGATGCCGAAACTATGCAATCACCAACATTAACAGCAAAAGGCACAGAATTAATTGCAAAACAAATTATCGATATTGCAACAAAACACAATGTTCCTGTCATTGACAATCCTCCCGTTGCAAGAGCCTTATTCAGAATGGTTGATATTAATCAACAAATCCCTCCTGAATTATACAAAGCGGTTGCAGAAATCTTATTATTTGTTTACGGCTTGAAAAACAAAGGGCTTTCAAAATAAATAATTTCATCTTTTTGTACGAGTAAACTATCTTGAAAAATAATCAAAATCAAGGTATTATTTAAAAAGGTTATTCAAATGGCAATTATGGACGAGAAGAGTTTAATTACGCAGTATCTTGGTATTGTTCAAAAAATAGCAAGAGGCGAATATAGGCGTATACCTAACCACATGATTGAATATGAAGAGTTGGTTAGTATAGGCGTTATTGCCGTTCAAACATTGATTAAAAATAAAACAGAAGAACAACTTGAACATTATAATGAAGCTTATATCGGCACAGCTGTTCGTTGGGCAATAAGAAACGAATTGCGTCATCGTTTTAAGTGGTATACTTTAAAGCACAAAGCTGAAGATGAAGATAGTTCCACGTCAAATGATGTTGATTATTCATCATCAGAAGAATCAAGTGATATGGGATTTTCAATTTCACCTGCAAAAGTTCGGGAAGCAGTTTATGAAACAATTTTATCCATAGATGGACTTGCCGCAGCTGCAACTGACAACGCTTCACCATTTGATTTTATAAAAGATCCCTCTGCCATGCCTGACGAAAAAGCTGAAATTGTTGAAATGAGCAAATTAATAAAACAAGCCATTGCTAAATTACCCCAAAAAGAACGAACGGTCGTAGAATACAGATTCTATCGTAATATGCAGGCGAAAGATATAGCCGTTATGGTAGGACTTTCACCTTCAAGAATAACCAGAATTATCCAATTTTCACTCAACCAAATCAGAGAATTCCTTAAATCAAGAGGAAGAGATGATTATTAACCTCTTTTCAAAAGGTTAAAACCTGCGACAAAATAGTTTTTAATTTCGGCAATACTTCTTGTTGCAAATAAAGTTTTTAATATAAATTTTGGACGCAAATAAAATCTTTTAACAGCTGACTTATGAAGTTCAAAAACTCGTTCTTTTGTTAATGTATGCGTTTTAACAGACGGTACATAGTATGCATTATCAAAACTCAGTTCACTATCGGCAAGCCTGTTTATCATAGCATAAGCAAAAAATTTTGTTCCGGGCAGAGGTACAGCTGTATAAAAACTTACAAAATCACTATCAAGTTCAATTGCAAATTTTATCGTTTCTTCTACCGTTTTCTCTGTATCCCAAGGAAGTCCGATTACAAAATAATTATATATTTTAATCTTATTTTTCTTTAAAATTTTAACCGTTTGTCTTACTTCATCCAAAGTAATTTTTTTACCAATGTTATTTAAAATTTGTTGTGAACCGCTTTCGACGCCTATACTTACCAGTCTGCAACCTGCTTTATACATTATTTGAGCAAGTTCATCATCCATTGTATTTGCCCTCGTATTAGCTGACCAAGTTATTTTTAATCCGCTCTTAATAATTTTTTCACATAAATCGATTGTCCAACTTCTGTCAAAATTAAAAATATCTGACCAGAAAAGGAAATTTTTAATCCTATGCTTATCAACGCACTCTTTTATCTCAGCAATTATATTTTCAGCAGAACGCACCCTGACCTTAACTCCTGAAACCGGTGTCGCAAGACAAAAGAAGCAATGAAATGGGCATCCTCTTGAAACCTTAATCACAGCTTGGACTTTCCCGTTATCAGGTCTTGTATACAAAGAGTTGTCTATCAAATGTCTTGCAGGAAAAGGTAAGTCATCTAAGTTATTATTAAATGGTCTGAGTTCGTTTTTTATACTCTGCAAATTTTCTTTGTAACAAATTCCTTTAATTTCTTCATTTGGAACATTATTTAAAATGTCTTTAAAAGTGAGTTCGGGTTCGCCAATAATAACATAATCCACGAATGGATTTTCATACACAACATTATCACTGTAGGTTAAAAATGGTGCACCCTTAACGATTGTTATAATATTCGGTAATATCTGTTTTGCCATTAAAACAGACTCCATATCAGATTTAAAAGTAGGAGTTGCAATATTAGCAACTAAATAATCAGGTTTTAACAAATTCAAATCAGAAATAAAATCTCCGCCTAAGCTATAATCCCTAATAATTGCTTCGTAACCGCATTGTTCTGCTATTGAAGCTAAATACATTAAATCCGTAGGAGGAAGCGGCGGAATAACAAGTAAATCTTCAACGGGTTGCTGGCATCTGTCCTCTCTGTTCATAACAGGAGATGGCGGATATATTAATAAAACTCTCTTTTTTTTATTTTCCATTATGATATTCTTCGTTTAATTTCCTAATGATAGTAGTAATTGTCTTATATTTTCAGAGTTAATTATTATCTGCTTATTATTTTAAGCTTCTTTTACCCTTGACGCTATTAAAGATGCCCCGACCAGACAGATTGCACCAATTATAAAAGTATATTCCCAATGATAATTTACTCCGCCTGCCATTTGAAAAGCACATTTATTAATAAACCAAGAAACTAATGTACATACAAAAACTTGCGGGCCTGCTATAAAGATATTAAAAATACCCATAACAGAACCTTCTGTACCTTCTTTAATATATTTAGAAAGCATTGCGAAAGGCAATGCACAGATACTTGCCCAGCCGATACCCGACAAACCCATCAAAACAGCAACTGCTGTCTGATTTTTGGTAAAAGCCATTCCTAAAAATGCGATTGCCATAGATAACATTGATATTATATGAACCTTTTTATTCCCGAATTTACCGGATAAGATTCCGATTGGAATTGCAACAACAAAACATACAAAATTAAATATTGCAAAACATATTGAAGAAAAATTTGTTCCTGACATAACAGCACTATCATAAGCGGATTTAAAACTTTCAGACACGCCTGAAAGATCAGGAACTCCAAATATTGTATGAACAGCATATTGTGTAAAATAAATCATCATACACATATTACCTATCCAAGTAAAGAATTGCATCCAACAAATCTTGCCAACCTCAGGTGAAAGTGCAAAAAAGTCTTTCAAAGATTTTATAAAATTAATCTTTTCGGATTTTTCATCTTCTTTGGGTTCATATTTACGCTCTTTAATAAACATACAAGTCCAAATCATGCCAAGGGTAAACGCAAGCGCAGCCATAACAAATTGAGCAGGAATAGACATTTGATAGTTAAATGCCCATTTTAAAAATGGTGCAGTAGCAGCAGCCACAACAGAACCTAAGCCAATTGCCAAACTGATATAAGCGTTCGCCAAAGAATGTTGTTCTTTTGGAACTACATCAGGAACTAAAGCTCTATATGGGCCTTGTGCAATATTAACACAAGCATCCAAAATCCATATCATTACAGCAGCAAAAAACAATGCAGCAAGTGCCGGCAACGATATATGCAAATGACTTGAAATCCAATTGACAATATATTCAGAATTCGGAAGTGCGACAAGAGCAACAGCCGAAAGCAATGCACCACCTAACAAATAAGGCCTGCGTCTGCCAAACGAAAGCTTTGTTTTATCACTCAACGCACCAATGAGAGGCTGTACGACCATGCCGGTAAATGGGCCTGCCAGCCAAATAAGACCGAATATAAACGGAGAAGCTCCTAAATTTTCCGTTACCGGCCCGGACAAAATTATTCGCATTTGCCAAGCAAATTGAAGTCCAAAAAAACCGACTGCGAAGCTTACTAATTTGGCAGGACTAAACTTTTCCAAAACTTTTTCTTCCATTTTGTTAACCCCTTGTAAAATATGATTATAACAGAGTTTATTATACCATAAATAAGGGAAAGAAACTTTGTAAAATTTTCCTCCCCTTGTTTAAATTTTAATTATTCCTCGCTATCTGATAGTTGATGCCCGGATTTATTTGGTTTAAAACGCAAGCCCCTTTTGGAAGATTGTACGAATTCAATCATATTTTCAATATATTCGTTCATAGGAACTTCGGCTTTAATTTTTTCAATTGCTTGGGAGGTATTATAATCATCTGATATCAAATATTTAAAAGCTAAATTTATATTACTTCTGATTTCCAGTGGGACACCCCTTCTCTTTAAAGCTATAACATTTATACCTCTTGGAACTGATGGTCTTCCATCGTTTTTTGAATAAGGTAAAATATCCTGTCTTGAAGCGGAAAATCCGCTAATTATAGCCATATCACCAATTCTGATATTTTGGTGGAATACGCTCATGCCTCCCACAAAAGCTCCGAATCCGACATGGACATGACCTCCAAGTGTAACAAGATTTGCCAATATCACTTGATCAGCTAACACACAATTGTGAGCTACATGTGAACCTACCATTAACAAGCATTTATTCCCGACTCTGGTTGTATAATCACCGCAAGCCGCACCACGATGAATTGTTACATTTTCTTTGATTATAGTTTCATTACCTATAACAACTTTTGTTTTTTCGCCTTTATAACCTAAATCTTGAGGTTCTGAACCAATCGTTGAGAATGGTGAAATTGTACAATTCTCACCAATTTCAGCATATTCGATATATGCATTTGCAATAACTCTTGTGCCGTTGCCTATAATTACATCTTCCCCAATAACAACATTCGGCCCTATAATAACACCTTCTCCTATTTGTGCTGACGGATGTATAACAGCAGAAGGGTGAATTGATGTTTTATCTATTACTGTATTTGTCATACTCTTCCTCCGTTTATAAATATCTACCCTCATAGTATAATATAAATTTTTAAACTTATTATAAATCCTTATATATTCTTAATAAGTTCGAAATCCGTTAAGCATTTGTGAGTTTGTGGAAAAATTTTGTAACAATTAATTAGAATCTGTATTTTATTAAGGTTAATATTGCCTGTAATCCGTCTTTCCAATTTATTTTTTTGCCTTCATTTGCTGTTCTTGCATTGTATGTTATCGGCAGTTCGGAAAATCTTATCCCTTTTTTAAGCACTTTCGCAGTTATTTCAGGCTCAAAATCAAACCTGTTTGATTCAATTTCAATTCCTTTAATAATATCTGCTCTGAACGCTTTATAACATGTTTCCATATCCGTAAGTGTCGTTTTATAAAGCACTTGAGTCAAAAATGTTAATGTTTTGTTTGCTATGAAACTTAAAAATAAAAAGTTTCCGCTGTTTCTTTTGTCAGAAAATCTTGAACCATAAACAACGTCAGCCTTATCTTTTTTTATAAGTTCAACGAGAGGTTTGTAATCCTCCGGCTTGTATTCCAAATCAGCATCCTGAATAATGATAATGTCACCCGTTGCCTCTTTTATACCATCTCTTAATGAAGCACCTTTTCCCATGTTTTTTTCATGATACAAAATTTTATAGGAAAGCTCTTTGTATAAATCTTTTGTTCCGTCTGTAGAATAATCGTCAATCAAAATGATTTCTTTTTCCAGTCCGAAATCCACATTTTCTACAAGTTTTAAAAGTTCAAGCAGTGAATTTTTTTCGTTGTAAACAGGAATTAAAACCGTTATTTTGTTAATATTGAGCATAATTTTACTCCCTCTTAATATCTTGAAGATTTGCCTCGTTTGTTATATTATATAATAAAGATTTAATTTGCTGAGAGGGTTTTAATGTCGCTGGAGAATTTTATATATGAGTCAACAGGCGAAATAATTAACGGTACTTTTGATGATGCCAGAAAGAGAATAATCAAGCATAAAGAAATTTACCATGATGATTCGGCAATATGCTTCAGCCTACTCGCACTTGGTTCTTTTATAAAGAAGCAATACAAAGAGTATTATCAATTTATGAATGATGCTCAGTTTTTGGTTGAACATTCAAATGATTCAATAACACAAATATTACATGAATTAGTGTTGGGCTATATTAATTTTACGGAAAAAAACAGCTCTTTATATTCAATTAATTATAATAAGGCTCGTAAGCTGGCTGTAAGGACTCAAAAAACAGTATTTTTCGAAAAACTTGCCGGTATGCTTAAATGTCCTCCAATTACACATCTTAGTACACACGCACAAGTGAAAGATCCTCTGATAGCACTTGTAAAAATAGGACAGGCAGTTGCTGCGGAAAAAAACATTGATATTCTTATAAAAACCATTGCAGAAGAGACAAAAATAGCGCTTAATGCCGATAGGTGTACTGTTTATTTGTATGACCAAGAGCATAATGAACTTTATTCAAAAGTAGCGACAGGACTTGACGATGTTGAAGAACTGAGAATTCCTGCCGACAAAGGTCTTGCAGGCCATGTTGTTCGAACAGGCGAAACAATTAATATAAAAGATGCTTACAAAGATTACAGATTTAATCCTGATATTGATAAAAAAACAGGTTACAGAACAAGAACAATTCTTTGTATGCCGATAAAAAACTTTAATCAGGAAATTATTGGTGTATTCCAAGTTCTTAATAAATTTGATGAAACATTTACAATCGATGACGAAGATTTGTTAGTTGCAATTGCTTCCAGTGCGGGTATTTCGCTTGAAAACGCAAGACTGTTTGAAAGTCAGCGAAAAATGTTGGAAGAACAAAGGATTATATTTGACAGTTTTATAGAAACATTAGCTTCTTCAATTGATGCAAGAGATAAAATTACATCCGGTCATTCGACACGGGTCAAAATGTATGCTTCTCTTATTGCGATTGAGTTTGGTCTTGAAAAGAAAGATATTTATGTTTTGGAAAAAGCAGCCGCACTTCACGATATAGGTAAAATAGGAATTAGAGATTCTGTTTTACAGAAGGAAGGAAAATTAACTTCTGAAGAATATAAACATATACAAGAACACGTTGAAATCACACATAATATATTGGAAAAAATCCACATGTCCGAGGATTTTAAGCAAATAACCGAAATAGCTTGCTCACACCATGAAAAATTTGACGGAACAGGTTATTACAGAGGTTTAAAAGGAGTTGATATACCTTTCGGAGGCAGGGTTTTGGCTGTTTCGGATGTTTTTGACGCAATAACATCAAAAAGGCATTATCGTGACAAAATGCCGATTGAAAAAGTTATAGATATCATAATGAAAGGCTCGGGAAATCATTTTGACCCTCTTGTTGTGGAAAAATTTTTAGCAATAAAATTGGATAAGGTTGTTGAAGTCTTTTTAACCGAAAATACACATATGGTCTTATCGGATGAGGACAGAATTGTCTTAGCAAAGTATAATTTACTTGATTTGTATTACTCAATCATAAATAATTGCAGTAATATGCTATTAAAGGTGTTTAATACATATTATGTAGGATTGGATACAGAGCATGAATAAAAAATTAGCAATATCTTTTATAATGTTATCAGCATTGTCGTTAAACACAATGTCTGCCTTTTCAATACCGCTCCAAGGTGAACAAAAGCCACTCGTTTTAAGAGCCGAAACAAACGCTGCTAATACAGAAATGGTTATTAAGGATAATTTTATAAAAGCAAAATACGCTTCTGCTGAAAACAGGTTTTTACAAGGGAATGTTAAAGCTGCTCATGATGATTTTGAAGATTTAATTTCAAAAGCCACACATGATGATTATGTTTTTCTTGCATACGGAATAAAAATGGCAGAATTCGGTTTTTTCGACTTAACGGAAGAATTAATATCAAAGCTGGATAACAATTTGTATACAAAAAATTATGTAAAAGATATCCGTAATTTTTATTATCCGTCCGGCATGGTAAGTGCAAAAGACACATTATATCTTGCAGATGCTTATGCAGGAATCGTTTACAACAATCTTGCAATGGAAACCGCCTCCGAACTTATAAATAATGTTCACGCGGAAGAAAGTGATTATAAAAATTATTTAATAGCTCTCGGATATTATAAGTCAAATAACCTTGCACAAGCATTAAAATACATAAATCGTGCAATTACTGAAAATGACGTAAATATTAACTATAAAATACTTAAAGCAAAAATTCTTGCAGATTCTGATAAATCAAAACAAGCATTAAAATTACTTGATAAAATTAAAAAAACAGAAATGTATACAATTGATTTTCAAAATAAAGTAAAATCAGCTGAGGAATATATACTTTATAAAGTTGCAAAAGACGAGCCTTTAAAAGATTATCATCTTTCATATTATTATCATTTACAAGGAAAGAGTTATTTAGCTACAAAAGTTCTGCAATCTGCAATTTTACAAGCAAAAAGCTATGCCTCACAAATATTCGGTTTATTAGGCAAAATATATTATGAAAACGATGAACCGTTTAAAGCACAGGAATTTGCACAAAGAGCATACAAAGAAGATAGTAAAAATTATCTTGCAACCATGACACTTGCAGATACATACTATGACGAAAGAAAATTTGAAGAAGCTTTAAAATATTATAAATCCGCAAAAAAATTGACTAAAGATGTTACGCCTTCTGTTGGTATTGCAAAAACATATTTGGCATTAGAACAAGAAAAGAAATCTAAAAAAATATACAATAAACTATTGAAAAATCCAAATAAAAATGGGGATTTACTTATCGGAGCATTAAAGATTTATCCTCAAAGAGCATACGATTATTTACCTTTAATCGCATCAATTGATATTACAAACAACGATATTTGGCTTGGACTTGCAAGTTTTGCTATTAAGGATGAAAACTATTCTATGGCAGAAACATACTTAAATAATTCATATTATATTGACGAAAATAATTTTAAATATTATTATTACTTGAGTCAGGTGCTTAGAGCAAAAGGGGAAATTGATAAATCAAACATTTCACTGATTAAATGTTCATCTCTTAACTCTAACTATGAAGCAGGAATAAATTATAATGCACCGGATAAAATACATCCAAGGCAGAGTGTGTATGAAAAATAACCTTCTAATAGTTGAAGACCATGAATTGACACGATTCGGATTAAAAACAGCATTTGAAAATGCTGAATATACGGGTGAAATTTTTGAAGCAGAATCCGCTGAAACCGCTTTGGATATTGTTAAAAGCAATGAAATTCATTTAATTGTTATGGATTTGGGATTACCCGGTATGAACGGTATAGAAGCCACATCTGAGGTAAAACTTATTAATAGCGAAATTAAGGTGGTTATTTTGACTTCACACAATGACAATCAAGAAGTTTTAAATTCTTTAAAGGCAGGTGCAAATGCATATTGTTCAAAGGAAATTAATCCTACAAGGCTTGTAGAAGTTGTCCGTTCCGTTCTTGACGGTGCAGCGTGGTTTGATCCGAGCATTTCTCATATTGTACTCGAAGCTGCGTCTAAATCTCAGCAAACCCAACAATATGTACCCGAAAAAGATTACGGTTTAACTTCTCGTGAAGCACAAATCCTAAAACTTATAACAGAAGGATACAGTAATAATGAAATAGCTAATCAACTTTTTGTCAGCATCAATACAACAAAAGCCCATGTGGCAAGTATTCTTCAAAAATTGGAAGTTGATGACAGGTTGCAGGCTGCTCTAAAAGCTCTCAAAGAAAGATTGGTGTAATATGAACGGAATAGCTTCAGTTTTGGTAGTAGACGATAATCCTAAATTTTTAAAAGATGCACTTCCGATGTACGGATATGATGTTGATGTAGCTACAGACGGACTTATTGCTTTGAAAAAATTAAGTGATGAAAACTCTCACTACGATATAATTTTGCTTGATGTAATGATGCCTAATATGGATGGATGGGATACATTAAAAGCTATAAGAAAAAATAAAGAAACTGCACATATACCTGTTATTATGATTACAGCTGTGAGTGAAGATCAGAAAGTAGTTTCAGGTTTAAAAATAGGAGCTGATGATTATATTGTAAAACCTTTTATTTTACCAAACTTGCTTGCAAGAATTGAAGCGGTTTTAAGGCGTTCAAACTGGCAAAAAGAAAACAGCCAGAAAACAGAAAAAACATTAAATAAAGATGTTAATATTGAAGCATTAACTCCGAAAGAAAAAGAAGTGCTTTCTTATGTTGCGAAAGGAGCAAGCAATCAAGAAATAGCAGACAAATTATGCGTGAGAGATGTTACGGTTAAAACACATTTGAATAATATTTTTAAAAAATTAAAAGTTACAAACAGAACACAAGCTGTATTGCTTGCAATGCAGATTGATTTAATAAATTAGGAGAAAATTGAAATGGCTATAAAAGAAGATTTAGTGGATTTATTATTAAAGGACACGGAAGCCTTTAATGAACAAACTAAAGGTAATGCAGAAGATTTAAGCGAAGTTGATTTGTCAAACACAACAATTGAAGGTGCCGTTTTTGATGAGGTGGATTTGACATCTTCTTCTTTTGCTGATTCTCAACTTACTGATGTGAAATTTATTAATTGTGACCTAACTTCTGTTGATTTTACAAGAGCAACATTAACTGAATGTCAATTTAATGAATCGATTTTAAATGGTGCGGATTTTAGTTACGCAACTTTGAATTATTGCGGATTTCCTGACTCTGATCTTGCGGGTGCGATTGTTAGAGAGGCTGATTTATCAAATTCGGATTTTACAATGTCTGAAAATCTCAGTGCAAGCAGATTTGATAATACAACTATTTGGCCTGATGCCGAATATTTACCTGAAGATTTTGATTCAAGTTATTCGGATGACTTATCTTCACTTAAAGATGAAGAAGATGAATATGAACAATCTGATTACTAAGCTATAGATTTTAAAATAAATATTGTTGCATGATTATTTACATGATATAATTTTGATATGGAAAAGACCGGATTAGTTAAGAACGAGGAGAAACATAAACGAGGATTGACTGCTCAAACAAGGCTCATTTTAGTCGGGTTATTTTTGAGTACGCTTTTTATAATTTCTATTGCTTGGTTTGCACTTATAAGTATTGACAAAAATATGTACAATGCTTATAAAAACTTTGGTCAAGTGCTTTCAAAAACACTTGCGATTGAAGGAGTGGAGATTACAAAAGAAGTTCCGCAATTAGCTAAATATGATGCTTTACGTACCAATGCAATGTCTATCCTTAAAAGCAATGATGATATATGTTTTATAATTTTTAAAGATAATAAATCAAAAATAGTTTATACAAGCAAAGATGATTATGCAGACAGAGCCGACAAGGCAAGAATAACAGTAAGTTCTCCTATGGTTATAAAAAATCTTAATGAAACAACTAATGCCGGTTCTGTCGAAGTAGGTTTATCGGGAACAATAATTGATAATATTTCCGCTACAACAAAAATTTCCGTATCAATAGTATTCCTTTTGGCTTGGCTTGTTATTGCAGGAATTATATATATGAATTCTTCTATTATTACAAGCGAACTGCGTAAACTTTATCAAGGTGTAAAAAAGATTTCTTCAGGCGAATTTGGTTATATGCTTGAGGATAAAAATGTGGATAATGAAATTTTAGAACTCTATAATGCGTTTAATGATATGTCTGAAAAACTTAGCAGATATAATGAACAGACAATTGAAAGTCTTACTTTCGAACGTAACAAACTTGAAGCCGTACTTATGAGTATTGTAAATGGGGTTGTTGTTTGTGATAACCATGATAAGGTTATTATGGTTAATAATCATGCTAAAAAGCTTCTTGAAGTTGACGAAGAACACATTGTGGGAACTCAAATACAACAATTCTGTGATTCGTCAGGCGAGTTTTGTTTTAATGAAAATATCGCCAAGTTTAAAGATACTCCGCTTGATGAAGACGGAACGGCAACACCTTTTAATATTGAAATTGATAAACGTATAATAAAATGTTTAATTTCACCAATGTTTACACGTTCAAATGCTTATGTAGGATACATTATTGTTTTAATTGATGTAACGAAAGATGTTGAAGTTGATGAACTAAGATCACATTTTATATCAAATGTTTCGCATGAATTGCGTACGCCTGTTACAGTTTTGAGAAGTTATATTGACACACTCTATAATTTTGGTAATGATTTTGATTTTAATACTCAAAGAGAATTTATTGGTGTTATGAATCAGGAAATAATCAGACTTAATCGTATGGTCAATGATATTCTTGATTTTTCACGTTATGAATCACAAAATGTCAATCTTGATAAATCAAAACAAAATATTATGGAAATAATCGAAGATTGCGTAAATCAAGTTCAGGTTCTTACCAAAGAGCACGATTTAACGATATCTATAATGAAAGAACCTGATTTACCTGATATATATATGAACATAGACAGTATTTCAAGAGCATTCATGAATATTTTATCAAATGCAATAAAATATTCTCCTGACGGAAAGAGAATTAAAATCCGAGCAGAGCGTTCTCGTGACGGTCAGTATGTTGAAGTGAGTGTTGAGGATCAAGGTGTGGGTATTCCTGAACAATATCAAAAGAAAATTTTTGACAGATTTTTCCGTGTTGAAAACGATGCGCACACCGTTAAAGGTACAGGCTTAGGACTTCATCTTGTAAAAGTAACGGTTGAAAAACATCATAACGGTCAAGTATTTGTTCAATCAAAAGAAGGCGAAGGTTCAACTTTCGGTTTTAGGCTTCCTATTGTTATTTCAAAAGAAGA
>JAKSUR010000004.1 GCA_024408765.1 bacterium
GACGGAGTCGGTCAGGGTTCGAGCGATTTGTGAGCAGAGTGCGGAGTGCTTTTGCCTGAGTGATAAAATCACGAAAGGCAAAACACGGAGGCACGTTTAATGCGAACAAATCAAGAGAGTCCCTTCGTCCGCTTTTAAGTTTTAATAAAAAGATGTAAAGGGACGAGAACCCTCTACCGACGGAGTCGGTCAGGGTTCGAGCGATTTGTGAGCAGAGTGCGGAGTGCTTTTGCGATGTGATAAAGTTCACCTTACAAGCCAACAGCGAACTTAAAGACAAGCTACTAAGAAGCAAAGAAGTGAGCCAATTTCATGACCTCTTAACTTCTTGGCTGTCTGACCGCTTAGTCACCCATCCGTTAATTTACGCACTCATAGCTTTGTACACAATAGCAGTTGCAGTGGAATAGTTTTTGCAATGCGATAAAGATATTTTTACATTCAAATTCGCAAATTTTTTCAAATCAACTTTTGGCACATTATTTTCATCATTTAAAACTTCTATATCTGACGGAAATAATTTATTTTCCCCAATTGAACAAAGAGCCTTTATGACAGCCTCTTTTGCACAGAATCTTGCACACAAATGTTGTGCCGGGTGAGATTTTGAGAAACAATATTTTAATTCATTTTGAGTAAAGATTTTTTCTAAGAAATGTTTATCTTTTTCGATTGTTTTGTTTTCAAATCTTTTATTTTCTTCTATATCGCAACCTACTGAAAATTCCATGTTAAGCCTCGTATTTGTATAAAATTATATCAAACATAAAAATTTTTGTATATTTTTAAAATTCCTTGCATATTTTTTATCATTGTTCTAATATAAGACAGACCAAGCACGAAATATAAATTTAAAGAATAGCGATTATATGACGTGAATTGTGTCAGTTTGAAGAAGAATTATGTACAATAAAAAACAAATAGAAATGATAGAGTTGCATGTAACAGATCATTGCAATCTGAATTGTAAAAGTTGTATGCACTTTTCTCCGCTTGCATGCAATGAATTTGTTAAATTAAAAGATTTTAAACAAGACTTGAAAACTTTAGCCTTTGTCGGAAGGGAAGCCATTAAAGAAATTCACATACTTGGAGGTGAACCGCTACTTCATCCGCAACTGCTCAAAATGCTTAAACTCACAAGACATTATTTCCCTAATTCATTGATTAAACTAATATCAAACGGGATTTTGGTTGCAAAACAAAAAGATGAATTTTGGAGAACCCTAAACCGTCTTGATATAGAGCTTTCGATTACGGAATATCCGCTTGATATTAATTACAAAGAAATTAATCGGTTAGTTCAATATTATGATGTTAAATACAATTTTTACGCACCGAGCAAGGAAAATTCTCAATGGCATTTCCCGTTAGATTTGGACGGAAGCCAAGACCCTGAATATTCTTTTGCGAATTGTTCCAAGGGAAACAATTGCACAAATGTAAATATTTATAAAGGGAAATTGTTTTTGTGTCCGATTACAGCTTATATTAATTATTTCAATAAATATTTTAATAAAAATTTAGAAATAGCTTCTTCTGACTATTTAATACTAAAAAATATTAAAAACATCAATGAAATTAATGAATTTATTTCTGCACCGACTCCGTTTTGCAAATATTGTGATATAGATAACAGAACCTTCAATAATAAATGGGAAGTTTCAAAAAAAGATATCAATGAGTGGACATAGATATAGCGTTACTCTTTAGTGGCGACTTTGCCCGTTGTTTCCATATAATCTTTTCCTTGCTCAAAGGTGAATGTTACCGAAGTGTTATTATATCTCCAACCTGTGCGTAGGGTTTGACTAGTAACCGGGGTTTCAGTATACTCAGTGCTATTTTTTTCTTTTTGTGTAAATTTATATTTACCGCCTGCTTGACCAACATTTTTGCAATCTATGGTAAATGATATTTTACCATCTGTTTCTGTTATATCATCAATTTTACCTGCAACCCATTGATCAACTGTGTCTTTGTCATTGTGTCCGCATGCAACAGGAATACTATGTTTATTAGCAATTGTTTTTAATTTATCAAGGTGATCTTTGGTAATTTTGGTTGGCAAACCAAGACCAACCGCTGGTTGCGATGTAGTATAACCGGTTAAAGCTACTTTTTTAACTCCGATTCCATGTAAAGTTACTATTTCCTCAGCAGTTATATTTTTTATTGCTTCTTTAAATCCGATTACATCACTAGCAGGCACAGATTTCAGCTTAATAATATCATCAACGTCAAAGTCTTTTTCTTTCAGTTTGACTATGTTATCAACTTCAATGCCTTCTTCTTTCAGCTTCTCATAATCAGCAAATGTAATGCCGGCATCCGTTAGTTTCTTTTTATCGGCATCATTTATGGAGATTTTTTCCCATTCATCATTGCTATCGTTGGACTTGACTTTCTTGGCAGGTTTGGCGAGTGGTTTTGCATCAGTTTTAGCTGTTTTATCTGTTTTATTGCCACCTCCGATATACATTGGCGAGCAATCCGACATACCAAACGGACTCATCCAACCGCCCATCATGTTGAAAGAACTCATCCAACCGCCCATCATGCTAAACGGACTCATCCAGCCACCCATCATGCTGAACGGACTCATTAAACCATTCAAAAATCCTGAGCATAAATTGGCAAGACCTAAGCCAAATCCTGCGCCAAAGTTGCTCCAAAAGTTTCCGCCACCACAGCAACCGCTATTATAACCGCCGTGTCCGCCACAGCATGTGTTGCCGAAATTAAATATCAACGTATCTCCACTGTGCGCACGCTGGTATCTCTTCCAGGAACTATCCGCAAAGAAACAGTTGTCGCCATATAATTTTCTGCATGAATGGTGTACCATGACTTATCCTTTTGTGTTAATCTATCTTATATATATTAAGTATATAAGTTTTAAATAATTGCGTTTTTTAAGTATGTTTGTTACAAAACTTAACATGATTTTATACTTTGCAATTATAAAAAATTCAAAGAAATGTTAAAAAATATAGGTTAATAATTTACTTAAACAACACATTTATTAAAATACATAAAATAAATTAGGCTAACACTTATCCTGTTATTTTCTGTTTAACAATTTTAAAAGCATATTGATTATACTTGTCAAATTACCATAATTGAAATCTTCACCAAAAACATTTCCTAAATCATCTTTTCCAATTGAAGCCGCCCAAGTTTCTTTTTCAGCAATTTCTTTTTCTATCAAATCCGCAGTAATTTGCGCTTTTGTATCATTTACATTTGCACCAAACTTATTTATAGCGGAATCAACTATATTCGCAGTATCTCTTTGCGTACCCTGTTTATCACAAAGTTGTTTTGCTATTTTTTTTAATGCATTTTCATCATTTAACAAAATCTTAGCTATAGGATATTGTTTTAAGGTATATTTAAGACATGCAAGTTGCTCTTTTTCGTTAGGATGTCCGATTTCTACAACATTTAACCTGCTTAATAACGCAGGATCAAGCTTTGCACTTTTAGGATTTACGTTTGTTGTAAAAATAATAGTTAAATTAGGACAATCTTTTACTATATCAAGTCCGTTAATTTGAGCTGTTCTGTTTTGACCAAGGTGTTCATTATTTGCACCTAATCGTTCTACATTATTAAATAATGCATCACATTCATTAACTATATATACAAATTCTTCTTTTGGATTTTCGTCACAAATTTTTTTAATCAGTTTATAATCTTTTGTGATATTGACAGCTGTTTCTCCTACATAAATAGATGAATAGTCGGCAAATTGCCTCTCGACACATCTTGCATCAAGGGCTTTTGCAAATATTTTTCCTGAAAGAGTTTTCCCTGTGCCGGGATCTCCGTGAAATACATAAAAAGTCGCTTTATCTTTCTTGCCTATATGTTCCAATACGGCTTTTGACTTACCTTTTAATTTTAATTTATATTCAATTGCATCTCTTACTTTTAAATTTACACAATCATCAGTATAATCAGGAATGTTGCCCTCGCACTTTTTAAAAACAAGCTTGGTAGCACTTCCGTGACCTTTTAACGCTTGCCATATCATTAACCCTGTTGATAATGCAAACATACAGGTTAGTGCAATACTTGCGCCTAATGACAATTTTCTGCGTTTTTCTTCTTTTTTTATCGCTTTTTGCTGTTCTTCCACCATTTTATTAAACTTATCAGCATCAGGTATACTTCGCTGTATATTATAATCAACTGTTTGTCTTGGCGTAGATACATTATCTTCTTCCGCTCTAAATGTAAGAGAATAATTCTGCAATAAACTTGTTTTGTTTAACATAATAAACTCCATTTCACACATTATCATTTTTCTTAAAACAAAACATAAACGAAATTTGACTAAAAAAAGAGAATTGTTAAGAATTGTAAAAATATTCTTTGTTTGTTTAAAGAATTAAAAAAAAATGCCGATAAACATGATACAAAAGGAAATTTAAAGGAAAGATTATGGGATTAGCAGCATCACAATCCAGATATTTGTTTCTTACAAATCGTAAAGCCGATGTTGAGTTTGAAATATTCAAGTGCTCCAATAGAAAAATGCAGTATACACGAAAAATGTCCCAACTTTCGCAAGAATATAACAGCAAGCTGAGTCAGAAAAAGCTGGCTTTTTATCAGGATGGTCATTATGAGGACATAAATTATAATTATTTGATGGGTTATGGTGCAAATTATTTTACTGCATTTAATCATTCAAAACCGTTAAAAGATGACAACAGGATGTTATTGACAGATTATAAAGGTCAAGTCGTATTGTCAGACGCTTATGCACAAGCAATTATGGATGTATTAGGTACATCCGTTATGAATGCTTACGGTCAAGGCGGTACTTTTGATTCAAGTAAAATTCCGGAAATTCTTGCAGCACTGTGTCCTCCTTTAACGGCAGATGAATTTCAAAACGGTGTTGACTCTCACGAATGGAATGCTACGACAATAAATGCTCTTACAGGAGAAACTACAGGTTCTACGGTAATTAATTCGGCTGACCAATTTAATGAAAAAATTGATGCTATTTTAGATTTGTATTATCCGATTTTTCTGGCAGCTTCATGTAACGGTTGGACAACTGAATATAATGAAGAAATGAACAGTAATACTTCTTATATTTCTGATGCTGTTCAATCAGGCACTTTAGTTATTGCATCAGTCGATAATTACGGTCAATACGAATCCGGCAAAACTTTAACTTACTTTTTAACAACAGGCGCTTTAGAACAACGCAATGATTCTGATGCAAGAGAAGCTTTAACTGCCGAATATAATGCAGAAAAAGAACGTATTTCCGCAGAAGAGGAATATTTGGATCTTCTTATCAGAGATTACTCCACCGAAATTAATGCAATTACGACAGAAATAGATAGTGTTAAAAGTTTAATTCAAGAAGGGCTAAAGCCGTTTAGTTGGGGAACCAGCGGTTAAAATTTTTTAAATTAAAATTTCCTTTTCCTTTTATAATATGAGGCTTATATTGTCATAAGCCTCTTTTGTTTTTACAATAACTAAATAAAAAGGGTGCTAAAGCACCCTGAAAATCCAACTATCACAAATCAATATATTAAAATCTCTCTCTTCAATAATGAGTATTACTCATTTAAACCCTGTTACAGCGGTTTGTTCCACAAAGATTCAGAAAACTTATTTTGCGTTGCATTGTTTTCTACTGAAAGTGAAACATTACTCGGAGTAAAAATAAATACCGCATCACTAATTTTTTGAGCCGTACCGCTTAATGCATGAGTTGCTCCGCATACAAAATCAATTGTTCTTTGAGATTGTTCTTTATCCAATAAATCAAGATGCAAAATAATAGTTTTCTTTTCAATTAATTTTTTTACAACTTGTGCAGATTCACTGAATGAACGTGGTTCAATCACTGTCACTTCACCTGATTTGTATGCATTAGGATGGCTAACCACCTTTGATTCTCTCTCAAACGAGCGTTCAGGCTTTGAAACTTTTGTACCGTACATTGCGTCTAATGCCAAAGTGCCGTCTATATCAGGATCATAAGAACCTTCCTGGTCATCTCCAAGCATAAATGCATCTCTTTCGCTTTGTTCATCGTTAAAACTCTTTGTTAAAAAGTTTACAAATCCTTTAATTCCTTCTGATAGTGCCATTTTCCCTCCAATATATTTTATTTAAACAACTTTCTTCCTATTCTTATCATCGTTGCGCCTTCACTTACTGCAATAATATAGTCATCACTCATCCCCATTGATAACTCGGGAAGTTTTATTTTAAATTTCCGTTCAAGTTCGTCTCTAAAATTTCTCACATCTCTGAATAAAGCTCTTAATGTTGCTTCCGAAGCTCCAAGAGGTGCAATATTCATCAGCCCTAAAAGCTCAATGTTTTCCATTTTGATAATTTGACTCAAATCCTCTTCCAGTTGCTTTTTTGTATATCCAAATTTTTGTTCTTCACCTGCGTTATTTAGCTGCAGAAGGATTTTGGTATTCTTTCCGTATTCTTTTGAACAAGTTGATATCAAAGCAGCAAGCTTTAAAGAATCAACCGATTGGATATAGTCAAAATATTTAACCGCTTTTGAAACTTTGTTCGACTGCAAGTGTCCTATAAAATGGAAAGATGAATCGTTTTTAATATTTTCAGGCAATCTTTCTATTTTATCTATTGCATCTAAGACTCTTGATTCGCCAAAATCTCTCAATCCGGCTTCATATCCGCTCAGAATAGCCTTTAGTCCGAAGTATTTTGTGACTCCTATTATTCGTGGTTTACAAGGTGCAATATTTTGTGAAATCTCTCGGAAATTTTTCTTGACTGACTCTCTATTAATCTCTGTGTCAATCCCCCATTGACCGGACGGAATACAATGATTTTCCGTTTTGTGATTGTCAGCTTGCCCGCTTAAATGAGCCATTCCTCTCGACCTCTCTTGTATTATATATCCTTTTTCATGTACTGTACAAATATTGAAATGTAACAGTTTTTCTGCATCATGCCAACATGCCAAAATGCATGATTTACATGGATTTCAACCATGTGACAATTGTTAAGTTTTGTAAATTTAAACATGTTTTGTTAAGAACTTGACATGGTTTTTATAATTACATACATGTCATTGGCATGCCTTTTAATTTAATAGCGTAAAGGAGCAATATTGAATCACTCCTTCACTTACTTAAATTATTGTCCGAGATATGCCAAACTTTCCATAACCGAGCTTGCAGTTGAAAATACCCTTGAATTCATTTGAATCATTCTCTGTGCCGTAATCATTGTTGATAATTCATGTGCGATATCAACATTTGATTCTTCATAACCTCCTGATTCAATTGAACCTATTGACATTTCTCCTGCAACGCCATAATATATCTGACCAACATCAGGCCCCCATTCCCAGAGGTTATTACCAACAGAAACGAGCCCGCCTTCATTAACCATGGTTGCAAGCTCTAATGCAAAACAAGAATTTGCAATGGAAGAACCTGATGCGGTAACATCACTTCCCGTTATATTTACACCTTCTTTTGTTGTATATTTCCATTGTAAAGTGCTTGCATTATCGACATATTGCGTTAAAACAGAACCGTCGCTGTATGTTGCAACTAAAATTCCATTTTCATCGATTCCCGTACTTTTTAGGGATATTGCATCTACGTCATTATAGTTTATCATATCCAGAATGGAAACAGTTTGATTTAATTCATAAGAGGTTGAATTTGTATCACTCAAACCTGTTTCGCCTAAAAAGTTACTTGTAGTAATAGATGATAAAAATGTTGGTGTTGCAGTACCTGTGTATGAAATCGTCCCATTACCGTTATCAACGAATCTGAATGTTGCCGCATCAATACCCGCATTTGTCAATGCTGTATTAAAATCAGTAATTATATCAGAAACTTTTTTTTGAGCAGCCGGCGTAGTTGCATCACCAACAGGCAAAGTTACTTCGGCTGTTCCTATTCTTACACCGACTTGACCCTGCGTAATACTTGCGTTATTTAATTCAGCCAGCGTTTTATTACCCAGATTGGTGTCTCCGCTTACTCTCGTAACTATATTAGTAGGTACTTTTACTGTACTATTCGAACCTGCATTGGAATATACAGATTTTGCACCAACTACTTTCATACCTTTTTGAGTACACAAATTTCCGTCCGAATCTATTATAAAAACTCCGTCACGAGTAAAATAACTTGCTCCTCTGGCATCTTTTACTACATAATATCCCGTACCTGAAATCATAGTATCAAGATCTCTTCCGGTTGAAACAAATGTACCTTGTGTAAAGTTTCTTGTAATTCCGCCAACTTTTACCCCAAAGCCTATTTGCTTAGGATTTGTACCACCACCATCTTTTGTTGCGGCACTTCCGTAAGAAAGATTGTTTGAGTATAAATTTTCAAATGTCATATTTGCCGATTTGTATGCTGTTGTGTTAATATTTGCCACATTATGAGCAACAACATTAATTTGTGATTGACCGGCATTTATACCGGTGCTTGATGTATGTAACGCTTGCGACATTTCTCCTCCTGTCTTTATTTATTATTTGCTGGTATTGAACTGCTATCTTTTACGTTTAATATATATGCAATAGAGTAATATTTATCACCTACTTTAATTTTTCCTGTTCCGTCCTCAAAACTTGCTTCCGTAACAGTTCCGCTAATTTTCTTAACACCTGCCGGATCATCAGGATCTTTTAAGGTTACATCTTTTCCTATCAAAGATAATGTTTGAGTTATTTCAGAATTTGTGGTCATATCATTATAAATTGATGACATGTATTCCATGCAATTACTCATACCGTTGTTTAAGTTTGTCATTTGCTCTAATGATGAGTATTGAGCCAACTGCGACAGCCACTCCGTATTATCCGTAGGTTCAGTAGGATCTTGGTGCTGCATTTGTTCTAACATTAAAGTTAAGAACATACTGCTGTCATTTGAATCCTCAATGGAATTCCCCATTTTTTGTTTGTTTTCTTGTAATTTGTAGAATGCAGTTTGATTTTGCATTGCCGTTATTTCACTTGTTACTGACATAACCTTCCCCCGTTTATTTTTATACCTTACCATTATCGTTTTTCATATTTTCCGCTATTGTTTTTTCAAACAGCCCCTTTTCTTTTTCTTCCCGTTGTTGTCTGCTAAAATTTTGTCCTTGCTTTTGTGCATCACCTTGTTCTGTCCAGTCAGGATTATAGGAACTTTCTTCTGTTTCAGCCAGTTTGATTGAAAGATTATCAACACCGATTCCGCTAGTTATAAGAGTCTCTTTTAATCCGTCAAGCCCTTTCATTAATAAATTTCTCGCTTCATTAGTAGTTACCGTAAATTGCGCCGACAAACCATCCTTTGTATTTATTATTTGCAAATTTACTTTACCAAGTGATTCCGGATTTAAAACCATTTTTATACCTGAATTGCCCTTTAAAGAATCAATATGTTTTGTTATTTGCTCTATAATTTTTTCGGGTGTGATATTTTGGGATTTAACATTTGTTGCGGAAGCAATTGTTTTGTCAAAAGTCATATCAGCTTTTTCAACGGAATTGCTTAGCATAACTTTTAAACCCAATTCTTCCGGCGATTCTTGTTGAGTCATTGTTTCATTATTTAAAGAATCGCTATTGGCTTCTATTGATTCAATATTAAGTTCGTTTAATATTTCTTCATCTATACATTTATCTGTGTTATTTTTAGTTGCTTCCGTTTCGATTTCTTCGTAATTTTTAGGTTTAAATAACATAATTTCCGGCGATTCTTCTTCAATGTCAATTTGATTTATTAAAGACTCATCAGTTGAATTTATTTCTTTGTTATTATTTGCAGATATATTGTCAATGATTGCTAAACATTCTTCAATAAGAACCAACGCAGTTTCTTCATTATCATTTTGTTTTAAATCATCCGTTTTAACAGCAGCACCAATAGTTTTATCAAGAATTTCATCAAAATTTTGTGAAAGACTTTTGTCAGTACCTTCCGTTGACGCTTCAGCAGAAGGATTTGCCACTGTAGTCTGTACATTGGCTAAGAATTCGTTGTTTTGAAAAATTTCTGTGTTGTTTATAAGTGCTTGTGTCATTCTATATTAAACCTTGCTGATGTTATATCATCTGTTTCTTTTATTTCAGAATCTAAAAAGTCTTTATAATATTGCTTTTCTTGTTTTTCTTTAAGTTTTTTTAATATTTCCGCTTTTTTATGTGCTTCTCTAACTTCTTCCTGTTTTTTTTCTAAAATAGCTTTAGTATTTTCAATAATTCTTTGCTGATTTTTTTCATCTGTTATAAGTTTTAATCCGTAATCTCGATGTCCTTCTACCTGTGGAATATCAAAAACTTCTTGATTATATAGCGATTCCATTTCTTCACTGTTTCTTTTTTGAGTAGCTATAATTTCTTCTAATTTTGCTTTTTGTTCATTTAATACAGCGAGTATCTTAGCCGCTTCTATTCGGCGTTTTTCAAGTTCGTTTTCTCGCATATCAAGCACGACCTGTAATCGAAACTTGAATTTTTTCAATTTTCCTCTCCGTTAAATTGCCTGATTTTAGACAGCGTACCATGTACCTCTCTAAATTTAACCCATGTTCACATGCTTCCCATCATTTATTTGGTTGAATTTCATTTTGTAACAATACTTTACAATATGCAAAATTAAAGCAATTTTTATTGATTTTGTGACTTTATACTAATATATAAAAGTGTGAAAGGTAATAATATGTCAGATTCGTTTAACTGTGCAGGCATGCAAAATCCTTGCTATTCCGGTATAACTATAAATATAACAAATCCTTCAACAGCTTTTCCTTCACCGTCGAATACGCAACAAAAAGGTCAACATCCGAGTGTATATGCGATAACTAATCCCAATGCACAACAATTACCGTATAATGTTGATGGAAACAACCGTATTGAGCCTATTAATGCTAATTGTACAGACAATAGAGCTTATAATAACAAGAATATTTATCAAATTGAAAATCATGAAGGCTCTTTGCCACAAGCATATCCGAGTGAATATTATATAAACAACTATAATTCTAATCAAATACATACTACAAATCCGATTGGAGAAACGAATCGAGAAGCCACACTACAATTACAATCAACGGGAAATAGTCAAGAAGAAATAAATACAGATATTTCACAAGAAATTATAAATGAACTTGATTTAAAAAATGCTGAACAAAAAGAACTGGAAAAGAACGGCAAGAAAGAGAAAGTCGTTGCACTTACAAATGAATATATAATGTCGCTTGAAAATTATTTAAACAACCCTAACACAGAAATTAGATTAATGGCTGCAAAAGAAATTTTAACAAGACTTGATGAAGATAAAAATAGATATAATGATGCTGCATTGAATGCGCTATTAAATAAAATGCTTCAAGATCCCAATAAGCTTGTAAGAATTGCAGCAATGAGTGCATTTTCATCTGAACTTGCGAGCGGAAACGATTACACAATCCAACTTTTAAAACAAATTCAACAAAATCCGGAAGCTGATCCTGAGGATGTTTTAGAAGCTTCTCAAATCCTTTTAAAACAATCAACTTCAACAGAAGTTCGATATACCCCCGTAGTGAATAATGAATTACAAACAGTTAATAAACCAAACATACAAACACAACAAAAGGTTGAAATGCAATAATGAGAATGGTAACTAAAATAGCTTGCAGAACATTAGGTGTAGCAGGAATGACACTGGCATGTGTTGATTCCGCAAAAGTTGCCAAGCAATTTTCTGAAGTAGGCTCTGAACATGCACAAGAAGAACATTTAGAAAAGGTTTATTACAGTACCAGAACGCTTGACAAAGTAAGTTACACCGACAATGTCCTTAGAGAAAAAGGATTTGATTTACGCTCAAAGAATCCTCTACCGTCGATTAAAGGGAAAATCCATGGAGGATTTCAAGGTTTTATGTATGGAATGGCAAATTTTCTTCCTGTAATTGCTTGCTCTTCATTAGCAATATTAGGCAAAAACTTTCTTGCAAAAGCTGGAGCTATCGGACTCGGATGTATAGCGACTTATAAAATTTTAAATAACAGCTTTGGTTTAGGGAAAAATAATCCGATGAATTAAGACTGTCCAAATTGCACCAGTTTTTTTGTTGGTTTTAACACTTCTTTAACTGTCGCAGCAACTTTTTTGTTCTCAGCAGATGTCATTTTTCTTTCTTGTGCAGAGTTTTTTGAAAGTTTAAAAAAATTGGTATTCTCCACTAAGAACGGTGCAATAAAAAACATCGTTAACATAGAGCCGAACAGACCAAGAACTCCGGCATGTGCCCAAGAAGAAGTATAACTTCTGGCAACAGCTGTAGTCAAACCGCCTGCTGCTATGGATGTCGTTGTTGCATTAATAAGTGCAATTTGTGATTTTGATTTCTCTTCGGATAATTTATGCACATTCTTTGCTGACCCTCTGAAACATACCCGAGGGCTAAGGGCATTAACAGATTGAATCATCTTCACACACTTTCTTTTTATACTCTTATAGTCTAACTTGAAAATTACGGTCTGTAAAGTGGGGTTTACTAATACTAAAGTATAATCTTTTAAGTGTAATATGTACGCTATTATTGAATTATAAGGATTAATTCAATAACATAATAAGGTATATACCTAACGATTTTACTACATTTTTGCTTTTATAAATAAACTGTCAATCAAACTTATAATTTATATTGACTCAAATTTAATTTTTCAGTATCATTGTATAGCTGAGCGGTTATATCGTACAGTTAAAAATATAATTTAGAATGGGGATATTTCAATATGAGCGGACATTCAAAATGGTCTACGATTAAACATAAAAAAGCAAAAACAGATTCACTCAGAGCGGCTGAATTTCAGAAATTTTCAAGGGAAATTATTGTTGCTTCAAAGCTTGGCGGGGGTGATCCGACAGGAAATTTCAGGCTAAGAACAGCTATAGAAAAAGCTAAAGCGGCAGGATTACCAAATGATAATATAAAACGTGCCATAGAAAAAGGTTGTGGTGCCGGTAATAATGAAAATTATGAAGAAATGACCTATGAAGGTTATGCAGCAGGTGGTGTAGCCGTAGTTATTGAAGCAATGACCGATAACAAAAATCGAACAGCCGGTGATATCAGGAGTTATTTTACAAAATTTAACGGAAATCTTGGGGAAACAGGCTGTGTCGGTTGGATGTTTGACAAAAAAGGTTGTATAACATTTGATTCAGATTCGGTTGATTTTGATGCTTTATTTGAAGCGTCTATTAATCTTGATGCTGATGATATTCAAGAAGAAGAAGGTGAATATAAAGTTTATACATCCGTTCAAAATTTGCAACAAATTGTCGAGGGATTGGAAAAGGAAGGTTTTAAATCCGTAACGGCAGAATTTACAAGAATTCCTCAAAATACAATTTCAGTAACGGATGAAAAAATTGCAACAAACATAATGAGACTTTTGGGAAAACTTGAAGAACATGATGATGTTCAAAATGTTTATGCAAATTTTGATATTGACGACGATTTAATGGATAAATTAGACATATAAGTATATGGGAGGGTACCGTAATGATGAATATGATGAATATGATGAAACAAGCTCAAAATATCCAAAAAAAACTGGTAGAAGCACAGGAAGAATTATCAAAAACAGATGTTTCTGCTGAATCAGGAAACGGCTCTGTTAAGGTTATATGCGACGGCAAGGGAGTTTTTAAGTCAATAAAATTATCCGCTGAAGCTATAAATTCAGAAAATCCTTCTTCCGTATCACAAGACGATATTGAGATGTTAGAGGACTTAATCGCATCTGCTATGAATAACGCAACGATAAAATCAAAATCCATTATGGAATCTAAAATGAAATCAATAACAGGCGGTGTTAACATTCCGGGGTTGATGTAGAAACATGATTTATCCAAAATCGATTGCCGCTCTAATTGAGCAGTTTCAAAAATTACCGTCAGTAGGGCCTAAATCGGCTCAAAGAATGGCTTTTCATGTTTTAAAAATGCCTATAAGTGAAGTCGAAAAATTTACTGATGCAATTTTAAATGCAAAAAGAAGTGCAAAAACTTGTGAAATTTGCTACAACATTTCAACCCAAACTCCTTGTGAAATATGTTCTTCGCATAATCGCAATCGCTCTGTTATTTGCGTGGTTTCAGAAACAAAAGATTTGATTGCAATTGAAAAAACCAATGAATACAAAGGTTTATACCACGTTTTGCAGGGTTTAATTTCTCCTATGGACGGAATAGGCGCAGAAGATATTAGAATCAAAGAGCTGTTAAACAGACTTACTAATGAAGAAGTTCAAGAGGTTATACTTGCACTTTCTCCGTCTGTCGAGGGCGAGGCAACCAGTCTGTATTTAACTAAATTGATAAAACCTTTCGGAATTAAAATTTCTCGCATAGCTTTCGGACTGCCTGTCGGTGCGGATTTGGAATACGCTGATGAAATCACTTTAGCACGAGCTATTGAGGGACGTCGGGAACTGTAATACTTTTATCCTTAAAATATCTTTCCATGAAAATCATTCCCGCCGGTTTGAATAAGTTCAGGGTATTTATCTGCAATTTTTTTTACGGAGGATGCGGAGTGAAATTTTACAATACTTCTAAATCTTGAATACGGATAATAAACTTCTACTCCGTCAAGTCCGATTTTTATAAGATTTTTAATTAATCTTTCCAATGACAATGCCCAACAACACGCCGGATGAGCAAGAACAGCGATTCCACCTGCCGAATGAATTGCTTTTATAAGTTCTTTTATGTTTCGGAACGCAAAAAGTCTTGTTAAAGCGTGGTCTGTACCATTTTTACCTTTTGAATAAAATTTTTGCATATCAGGATGAGCAATATCAATTCCATAAGCAAGCAAATGAACAAAAACATAACCTGCCCAGCAATCAAACTCAACTCCTGTAAGTAATATATCATCTTTTATTAATTTATGAACATCAACCGTATTATGATCCGTAATTGATATTAATTTGTATCCGCTTTCTTTTGCGGAAGTTAATATTTGTTCAGGATTCCCTTCTCCATCAGAATAAATCGTGTGAATATGAAGATTTACTTTTTTATTTATATAATCTTCTTTTGCAAAGTTTTTCAGTTTTTCTCTTAAATTATCCATATTTATAATAAAATTATATTATAAAATTATTGAAATATTAATGGAGAAACAATCTAATGCCCAGAAAGAATAAAAATCCGTTTGGAATATTTACAGAATCAATAGGACTCTATTTTTCAAACTTCGGTAAATTTATAAAATACATGACTTTTCCTGTCATCGGTCAAGTTGTTGGGTTGTTAATAGTGTTTTTATGTACATATTTTTATTCCAAAAATTTACCGATATTAATAGAAAAATATTCCGCTTTTAATAATTTTAACACACTTGTTTTAATGTCTGTTATAGTTGCAATTCCCGGACTTTTAATATTTACAAAGGCATTTTGGGAATATCTTGTAGCTTATGGAGCAATAAATTCAATGCTTGATAATATGTTAAAATCAGGAAAAGTTTATGATTTTAACGCACACACCGAGCTTATTAAAAGAAGAACGGTTAGCTTTATCGGCTTGTGGATGTTATTTGGCATTTTTTCAATAATAACATTATGTCCGCTTTTCTGGGTGCCGGCTTTGGTTTTAGCGGTATATTTTGTTTTAATATTTCAAGTATTCACTTATGAATCAGAACTTTCTCCTATAGGATGTGTAAAAAAGAGTTTTATGCTTGTAAAAGGTCGTTTTTTACCGACTTTTATCCTTATGACAATGGCAGGTTTACTTACTTGGGTTTTTATACCTCAAATTATCAACAATATTTTTAATATGATTGGAATTAATAAATTTTTTGCGAATTTAATTGTTCCTTTTATGGATATTTTGCCATTAAACGAAATTAATACATATTTTACACAGTTTCGAATTCCTGTTATTAAAACTGATGATGTTGCAATACTTATTGTAACAACAACTGTTATACAGATACTAATTCAATATACATTACCTTTACGTTCATTGCTGTTTGGAATGTGGTATAAAGAATTAAATAAATTTTCCGAGTCAAAAGATGAAAAAAAGAAGAAAAAATCTTCATCAAAACGACCAAGCGAAAAGCTTATGGAAGAATCTCACAAAAAATATTCAGGAGCTTCAAAAAAACTTGACAGAAATATTTTAAAACGTGCTATGGAAAAAGATGAAGAGGAAGAATAAATTTTTATCATAAAAATCCGTATTCTAAAACTTTCTTTTTGGTATAATTAAGATATCGTTAAAAGAAAGGAAGAGATTATTATGAAAAAATCAATCAAAGATTTAGGTGACATCAGAGGTAAAAGAGCTCTTGTCAGAGTTGATGTTAATGTCCCCTTAGATGAAAACAAAAATGTTACTGATGATACAAGAATTCAGGCTATTGTTCCGACTGTTAACTTTTTAAAGGAAAAGGGGGCTAAGATTATTTTAATGGCACACTTGGGACGTCCAAAGGGTGAAAAGAATCCCGAATTCACATTAGAACCTGTTGCTAAGTATATGGCTCGTGTTTTTGGCGAAGATATTATGTTTATTCCGTCAGTTGAAGAAATGGCTCATTATGTAGAAAAACTTGCAGATGGTAAAATAGCTTTGTTAGAAAACATCCGTTATTACAAAGCAGAAGAAGCAAAAGATGATGACATGACTTTTGCAAAAGAATTAGCACAGTATGGCGATTTTTATGTAAATGATGCTTTTGGTGCTGCACACAGAAATCATACTTCAACCGCAAAACTTGCGAAAATTCTTAAGCCTGCTGTTTCAGGTTTATTGATGGAAAAGGAAATCAGATGTTTATCACAAGCACTTGATAATCCTACAAGACCATTTACGGCAGTAGTTGGCGGTGCAAAAGTTTCATCAAAAATAGGTGTTTTGGAAAACTTGTTGGACAAAGTTGATAACATGATAATCGGTGGCGGAATGGCTTATACATTTGTTAAAGCAAGAGGCGGTAAAATCGGTAATTCTATTTGCGAAGATGATCAACTTGAAGTTGCAACAGCAATTGTTAAAAAAGCACAAGAAAAAGGTGTAAAACTTGTTATGGCAACAGATGTTCTTGTAACAGATGATTTTTCAGGCAATGGTACAAACAAATTTGTAAAAATTGACGAAATTCCTGACGGATTTGAAGGTGTTGATGCAGGCGAAGAATCAAGAAAAGCTTTTGCTGATGTTTTAAAATCATCTAAAACAATTTTGATGAACGGGCCGGTTGGTGCTTTTGAAAATCCAAAATTTGCAGAAGGAACAAAGGCTGTTTTGGCAGCTATTGTTGAAGCTACAAAAAATGGTGCAACTTCCGTAATTGGTGGCGGTGATTCTGTTTCTGCCGCTAAGAAATTCTGTAAAGCGGAAGATTTCACTCATGTTTCAACAGGTGGAGGTGCTTCTCTTGAATTTATAGAAGGAAAAATTCTTCCTGGTGTTGCAGCATTGGATGACAAGTAAAATTTAAAATTGTATTTTAAAAACGACATAGATTTTTCTATGTCGTTTTTTTATTTTACTTACTTTTTGCTAAATTACCTTTTATGTTAAAATGACAAAACAGAGAATAAAGAATTGAAAAAGTTTAAACTCAATGGAAAAATTTTTATATACACCAAATACAATTAACAGAAATTATAAACTTACAATGGCATATCCTTCCAAGGAGGAATTTGCACTATCCTCATTGGGTTATATGTGGTTGAGCAAAATTGCTGACACAACAGAAGGTATTGATTTAAAAAGAATTTCTACGGATACCCCGAATTTACCATTCAAAAACACAGACGCTATAGCTTTTTCAATGTCATTTGATTTTGATTATTATGGTGTATTCGAAATTTTAGAAAAAAATAATATTCCGTTTTTTTCATCAGAAAGAGATGAAAATCAACCTTTAATCTTTGCTGGAGGCCATGTAATAACAACAAACCCCAGACCTTATGATAAAATTTTTGATTTTATGATGATAGGTGACGGTGAAGATTCTTTTAAAGAAATTCTTGAACTTTTTAAACTCGGTTATGATAAGAAAACATTGCTTGAAAAACTTTCAGAAATTGAAGGTATTTATGTGCCAAACAAAACATTAAAAGTTAAGAAATGCACAGCTAAGCTTAACAGCGTAATATACACGCCTGTTTTGAACGAAAAAAGTTATTTTAAAAATACATTTATTGTAGAACTGCAAAGAGGCTGTATGAACAGATGTGCATTTTGTACCGCTTCATATTTGAATTTTCCGTTTAGAAGCTATTCTTATAAAAATATAATATCGGCAATAGATGATGGACTTAAATATACGGATAAAATTGCACTTCTTGGAGCACAAATCACATCACATCCGGATTTTAACCAAATAATGGACTACATAAAAACAAAAATGCTTGCAGGAGAACAGATTAAACTCGGAATTTCTTCATTAAGAACTGATTCAATTACGGCTGAAATAATAAAAACACTTGTCCTTGGCGGACAAAAAACTTCTACAATAGCTATTGAAGCAGCTAGTGAACATTTGCGAAAGTTTATTAACAAAAATTTAACGGATAAACAAATTTTTAATGCGGTAAAAATATGTTCGGAAAACGGATTAACAGGTTTAAAAATATATTCAATGATAGGAATTCCGACCGAAACACAAGATGATATTGAATCTTTTTTAACACTTGCTAAAAAACTAAAATTGGAATTTAAAGGGTTCGATTTATCATTTTCATTCTCAAGCTTTGTTCCAAAACCTAATACTCCTTTTGAAAGAATGCCGAGAGAAGAAACAAAAAGTCTTGAAAAAAAACAAAAATATCTTGAAAAAGAGTTTGCAAAATTAGGAATTGAAAGCAAATTTTCGAGTATAAAATGGGACTATTGGCAAACCGTTTTATCAAGAGGAGATTCAAGCTTTGGCGAATTTTTAGTAAAAACTTATCTGAAAGGCAAAGGGCTCAGTTCGTTTAAATCCGCAATAAAAGAAGTCGGGATTGATATTTCAAAAGCTGTTAACGGCCGGTCTTATGATGAAAAACAACCTTGGGATTTTATTGATATCGGAATCAGCAAAACCCAACTTGCAACAGAATTAAAAAGACTAAAAAATATATCAAACAGAATGATATAATAATTAACTTAGTTTGTGAAATAAATTTTAAGGATAGTTTTATAACTATCCTTAAATAAATTAATACATTTAAACTTGATAAAATAACTTATCCCAATTTTTCAATCAGCGTTGCATGTTTAGAAGCAAAGTCTTTGCCTCTTGCTATAATTGCAGCTTTCAGTATAGCCTGCATGTTAATTGATTGAATATCAGCATAGTTATTCGGAAGCCTTAATGACCAGTTTTGATCACCTGATGTTCCCGGTGTATTATATGTTTCCTTAATTTGAAAATAATCGGTGAAAAATATTTGAACATTTCTTGCTTTTGAAGCAAATATTTCAACCAATTTTACAAATGTCAAATAATCCTTATCCTGAGTTAATCTTACAATAATATCATCTTTGTTTTCAGCGTCAGCAAATAAATCTTCTACAAGATTTTTTGCGTGTAAGTAACCTTCATGAGTATTAATCATAGATTCAGCCCAACTTGCAATCGGGTTGTTGTCATGTGTTCCTACCATATTCCAAACATGTTCGGTTATATTTTTACATCTGTATGGGTGCTCAGGCTTTTCAGGTACTACAAATTGAGTTAATCTCATACCTTGAAGCTCATATTTTTTCATTACAGCGTCAACCGGATTCGTTAATGTTCCCAAATCCTCGCATACGATTGCATTTTTATCCAATCCACATTCTTTAGCTGCCGCAATAACAACTTTTTCAATTAATCTTCCGTACAATTTTATTTGTTCATCAGTTAAAGATTTCACCCTTTTTTCTTTGTCAGCTTCCAATGTCCAATCCAAATCCTCGTTTCTTGCAATTGCATATTTTGAAAGTTCAGGATGTTCAGGAGAAGAATAGAGTCTTCCTGCACCATCTTCACACATAGGTTTTTTGCCTGCTTTATATACCCATGGGTCAATCAAACCTACAATATGATCAATTCTTACTCCGCCTTGGTTTTCTTTAAACATTTTTTTATAAAGATTTTTCATCAAAATTCCGCCCTCACCGAGAGAACCGTCATTTTTAAACATTTTTTCAGGATCCATAACAGGAAATCCCCATGCCTGACCGTTCTTTGAAAAATAATCCGGAGGACAACCAAGATACCAACCCGGCATAAACAACGATTGGTATGCCCAAGCATCTCTGTCTGAAAATGCGACCTGTCTGTCCGCTATCATTTTGATACCATGTTTTAGTGCAAATTTTTTGGTTTCTTCATTTTGAATTTCAAGAACAAATTGGCAGAACTTGTAAAATTCAATTTCATCTTGATATTTATTTTTAATTTCTTTGATTCTACTCGCATACATTTTCTTTTCATCATCAGACTTAGGATTCAAAAGATTTTTATCGATTTCATTTTCCCATATATACCAATAATCGTTGCCATTCTCGATTGACAGTGCTTCATACAACGAATCGTTGTCCAGCCAGAATGAATTCTCTTTTTTAAATTTCTCAAATTCTTTTTTCATAAGTTTAGAATTTTTAAAATTATTCCATCCCTCTTTCAAAGCTTCCATTTGAGCTTTATGAATATATGAATAAGCTGTTCTTCCGGAATTTTGTTTTGGATTATTTGACACAACCTTGTCAAAAGTTTTCTGTGACAAAATATTACCCCACTCTTTTTCCGTTAATTTTTTCAAATCGATAAATAACGGATTTCCCGAAAAAATTGTTCCGCAATAAGGCGATGAATCAGTAGATTTTGTTCTTCCTGCCGGCCCTAATTGAAGTGCATTGAATATATCGGAAGCATAACTGATTAATTCATGTCCGGCTTCGGAATTATATGTACCAAAGCCTGTGTCCTCTCCGTTTTTTGAAGGAAAACTGCTTCCATGCACGATTAAAGCAAGATTGTCTTTACCTAAAACTTTTAAAGCTTCTTTAATTAATTTAGTATCTTTTTTTTCTTTTGTTAATGTCAAACCTACCATATTAATGCTCCTTATCTCTTCTTTATATATAAAGTTTAGATAAAACATGCTATGATTTCAACGGTTATTAGATAAATTTGAAAAAAATAATAATGTATTATAAAATTTAACTATGGGGATAAGAAGGGTAATTTTAGTTTTCATATTGTTTTTATTTGCAAATATTTGTTTTGCATCAAGTGAGTTGTCGCAACAAGCAACTGCTTTTTATAGTGATAATAATTTTGATAAAACAATGGAATTAATTTTACAAATTCCGCCAAACGACCGTTCAGCACAAGATTGGTTAATTCTTGGAAACCTGCTGGATGAAAAAGGTGAAAAAGAACAAGCTCTTTTTAAGAATCAAAAGGCTCTGAGAGTAAATTCAAAATATAATAAAACATATTACAATATGAGTAATATTTATATGACACAAGGTCGATATCTTTTGGCAATTGACAGTTACAAAAATGCAACAAAAATTAATCAAAAAAATCCATATCTATACTACAATCTGGCTTGTGCATATTTAAAAAAAGGAAAAACAAAAGAAGCAAAAACAGCTCTTTTGAAAGCTGTCACACTAAAAAACAATATCCCTGAAATACACTATAATTTAGCTTTTGTCTACCAAAAATTGGGCAACACAAAACTTGCTCAAACATATTTGGATAATTATAATAAACTAACCGCAACTTATTAAGCAAAAAGCTTTTTTATTCTATCCATTGCTTCAAGAGTGTTTTCATACGAACCGAAAGAAGTAAGTCTGAAATATCCTTCTCCATTCTTACCAAAGCCTGCCCCCGGTGTACCTACAATTTGTGCATTTTCCAACAAATAATCAAAAAATTCCCACGATTTCATATTGTTTGGGCATTTTAGCCATATATACGGAGAATGTTTCCCTCCTATATGCCATATATTGCAAGATTTTAGTGTATCAGAAATCAGTTGTGCATTATTTTTATAATAATTTATATTTTCCAAAATTTCCTTCTGACCTTCTTCCGTAAATACAGCTTCTGCTCCACGTTGTACAATATATGGAACTCCGTTAAACTTTGTTGTTTGACGTCTCAGCCACATTTTGTTAAGTTTACCAAGTTCAATCGGCACAATTGTATATCCGCATCTTGTACCGGTAAATCCTGCCATCTTGGAAAGTGAACAAAACTCTATTGCACAATTTTTTGCACCTTCTATTTCATATATACTGTGCGGTATTTCAACTCCTTCAACAAAACATTCATAAGCGGAATCAAAAAGTATAACCGCATTTATAGAATTTGCGTAGTCTACCCATTCTTTCAATTGCTTTCTGTTGTACGTTGCCCCCGTTGGGTTATTTGGCGAACATAAATAAATTATATCCGCCTTGAAACTTTTATCGGGCAACGGTAAAAATTCATTTTCACCGTTTGCATTCATAAAATGAACTTCACGACCTGCCATTATATTTGTATCTGCATAAACAGGATAGACAGGATCAGGAACAATCACTTTGTTATCTTTATCAAACAAGTCCAAAATATTGCCCAAATCACTCTTTGCACCGTCGGAAATAAATATTTCATCTAAGCATAAGTCAACATTATGTTTTTTGTAATAACCTTGAATTGCTGTTCTTAGAAAATCATAACCTTGCTCCGGCCCATAACCCCTGAATGTTTCCTGAGCACCCATTTCATCAACCGCTTTATGCATAGCTTCGATTACAGTTTTGCAAAGTGGTCTTGTTACGTCACCAATACCAAGTCTGATAATTTTTTTATCAGGATTTTTCTCTGCATATTCTTTTACTTTTTTATTTACTGTTGAAAATAAATAACTCTGTTCAAGATTGTCATAGTTATCATTAAGCTTCATTCAATCTTCCTTATTTTACTTTTGTAATACTGTCACGAACCATTTGCGCACCGTCGTAATAAGCTTTACGAACCATACTGTCTATTTTAATAGAATCGTTGATTTTCTTTAATTCACGCTTCCAATCCACGTCAGACATATATTCTTTTGTATTTCTATCAAGCAATTCAATATATTTTATTGTATCTTTTTTCAATATCTCGGATTTATAATACTCTCTTCTCTTGTTGACACCTTGTCGTCCTTTTTCACAGTAATGCAGTGTTCCAATCGTTAGTAAACCGATTGCTGTCCACTGCGCAATCTTTTTTATGTTCATTGGTCAGATTCCTCATGTTTACCCTTCATTAATTTTTCAAAGTCTGATGGTTTTATATTTTGAATAAAATCTTTAAATTCCTGAGCTTCTTCTTCATCCTTAGCTGAATCGGTTGAAACAGAACCGTTCATCAAAACATTAGCCGTAACATATATAGGAGCTTCCGCTCTCATTGCTACTGCAATAGCGTCTGACGGACGTGAATCAATTTCTAATGTTTTGTCCCCGTTTGTTAAAAATATGGTTGCATAATAAGTTTCTTTTTCCACATCATTAATTTCAACTTTTTCAACACTATAACCGACTTCCTTAACAATATTTGTAATTAAATCATGTGTCATAGGTCTTGCTACAACAAGCCCTTCAATACATCTTATAATGGCACTCGCTTCCGCCGAACCTATCCAAATAGGAAGCGCTTTTCTGTTCTCTAAATCGTGAAGAACAACAATCGGTGAATTTGTTCTTACATCAAGTGCTATACCCATTACGTTCATTTCAATCATAGTAAAATCTCTTTTCCTTGTATTAATCCTTTATACCACTTTATCACAAAATCTTATTCCATGATATAATCAATTGTATGAAAATTAATATAGTTTTTAACAAAAAAATACCCGAATATGCCGAAACCCTTGAAAAAGTTGAAAAAGAACTTGAAAATTTTAGTATTGAGTATCAAGCATTTGATATTGCTAATCTCAAAAATTTTGGAGATTTTACAATCGTTCTGGGCGGAGATGGAACGATTTTAAGAACAGCAAGGTTTTATTCCGATTTCAAAACTCCTGTTTTAGGAATAAATATGGGAAGATTGGGATTTTTGTCTCAACCTGAAGATATACACGACATTATAAAAGCGATTGTCGAAAACAAATATTATACAGAGGATAGATTAATGCTTTGTTCAGGCACTCATCCGGCTCTAAATGATTTTGTAATAAAAGGTTGCAATCAATCACGTTCATCAAAATTTTATCTTGAAATAAATAATGAGGTTGTATGCAATTATATTGCAGACGGTATAATTATTTCAACTCCAACCGGTTCTACTGCATACTGTTTATCCGCAGGTGGCCCCGTTCTGTATCCGACATTGGATTCTATAGTAATTGTTCCCGTTTGTCCGCATACGCTTAATGCAAGACCGCTTGTTGTACCTTCAAAAGAAAAAATAGCCGTTAAAACAAATGATATGCTTTTGTCTGTATCAATAGACGGCTATGATACAATTAAATGTATTGATAAAATATCTATTGAAGCTTCTCCTCAAAAAGCAAAACTGGCATTTTTAAATGAACGCAAGTTTTACTCCGTTATAAGAAACTCCCTTCATTGGGGAGTCCCGCCTGTTAATATTGCTTGACAATATTAAAAAACCTATCATTTATTACGTTCAAAAAATTTTGCAATGTCTTTATGTTCAAAGAATTTAGAAATTGGTCTGCCATGCGGGCAAGTTTCCGGATTTTTGCAAGTTCGCCAATTTCTTATAATTTCTTCCATTTGATATTGATTTAAGTATGTATTAGCTTTGACAGCCGCTTTACATGATGTTGTTATAAGTATTTTTTCTTCAATATTATCAATATCGCCTGAAATATTTTCAAGAATATCCGCAAGTATTTCCTTGGGGGCAATTTTTGACAAAATTTGCGGAATTTTTCTAAAAATAACCTCCGTATCAGATATAAAATCTATTTCATATCCGAATTTTGAAAGCTTGTCTTTATTAGTATCAAGAATATTTTTATCCGTTACTGAAATCGGAATGACATCAGATATAAATAAGAGTTGGCAATCAATGTTTTTATTTTCTTTTAATTTTTCGTATATATATCGCTCTTCTGCAATATGTTGGTCGACAATTTCCAAACCGTTTTCTTTTTCAATAAGGATATATGTTTTTTGATATTGACCTATTATAACATCCTCTTGAGTATATGTAGGAGTATCAATAAGCTTTGATTGCACGGGTGAAGATGATTTAAATTCATTCGGAGTATGTTTTACAAGTGTTAAAGGTGTAACTTGATTATCGACTGCCTCTTTTTTTTCTGATGAAAAAATATCCGAAATATTGACATCTTCATATACATAGGCTGATTCATTTTGAATTTTTTGAGGTTTTTGATATTCTTTAATTTCAGGTTTTTGCGGAATTATTTTTTCTCTGTTTTTTAAAGCTGAATCAATTGATGCATAAATAAAATTGAAAATCTGATTAGGGTTTTTGTACTTAACCTCACGTTTTGAAGGATGAACATTTACGTCAACATCAGCAGGAGGAATTTCTAAATTTAATACTATAAAAGGATATTTTGAACCGCCCGTAAGATTTCTGTATACCATATCAATCGCTTTTTGAAATACTGGGCATTTTACCAGTCTTGAATTTACATACAAATAATAGTCTTTTTTACTTGCTCTTGTATAGTCAGGTGTACTTATGTATCCTGAAATATTCAAATTAGAAAGCTTGTCTGTGTTTAAAACTTGCTTTAAATTAGAAGCAATATCCGGTGAAAAAATTTCTTTTATACTCAAAAGTTGATTATCCGAAGGAGCTGTTTTGAAAGTTGTTTTTCCGTTAAGTTTCAACTCAAATGAAATATCCGAATGTATTAGTGCAATTGCTTGCATAAATTCACTTATATAAGCATATTCTGTTTTAGCGGTTTTAAGGAATTTAAGTCTTACAGGCAGATTAAAAAACAAATCTTTTATATCCATTATAGTTCCTATTGCGCAACCGGTTTTAGAATATTTAACTTCCGAGTTTTGACATTCTGCTTTTGTTCCATAGTCAAACTCTTTTGTTCTCGTTATACAAGTCAACTTGGAAATAGAAATTATACTTGCAAGTGCTTCTCCTCTGAAACCCAGTGTATTTATATTGTATAAATCTTCGCATGTACTGATTTTGCTTGTAGCATGTTTTGAAAAAGCAAGCTCAATATCATCCGGAGATATTCCCGAACCATTATCCGCAACTCTAATATCACGGCAATCATTACATATTTCAACACTTATTCTCGTTGAACCGGCATCAATTGAATTTTCAACAAGCTCTTTTACAACAGAATACGGACGTTCTATTACTTCCCCCGCAGCAATTTGATTTATTATATGTTTTGATAGTTGAACAATTTTCCCCATAAAATTATTATATCTCAAAATCGAAAAGGATTTTTTCTTAACTTCTATAGAAATTAAAAAACTTTACAACTTCTTTTAAAATGTTAAAGAGTGGTTTTCTCAACTTCTTTTGTTGTAATAAATTTAACAATATCACCTTCTTGAATATCATTAAATTTTACAAACGAAATACCACACTCAAAACCTTGTGCAACTTCTTTTACATCATCTTTAAATCGTTTTAGCTGATCAACCGCACCTTTAAATATTTCTTGACCATCTCTTATAATTGTTGCTGTGTCATTCTTGTTTATTTTACCATCTGTTACATAGCAACCTGCAATCTTAGTGGTTTTACCGATTGTAAATATCTGTCTGATTTCAGCTTCTCCTGTTGCAACTTCTTTTATTTCAGGTGTTAAAAGTGAAATCATTGTACTTTCGATATCTTCAAGAACCTGATAAATGATATCATATTTCTTAATGGTAACACCCTCTTTTTCCGCTGCAACAAGTGCGTTTGTATCTTCTTTGACAGTAAATCCTAAAATCAGAGCACCTGATGCTGACGCTAACATAACATCCGCTTCTGAAATATCTCCGACTCCGACATGTATAATTTTCGTACTGATTTCTTTTGATTCTAATTGAGCAATAGCTTGTGATACAGCTTCTGCTGAACCATGAGTGTTGGCTTTTATTATCAAATTAAGATGAGGAATATCGCCATCCGCTTCTCCTGATTCTCTTCTCATGTGAGCCGGTAACATTGCATCAAGACGTTTATTACGTTCTTTTTCTTTTCTCTTATCAACAATAGCCTTCATTTCTTTTTCATTTTGAACCACCTCAAAATAATCGCCGGCATTAGGTACTTCTGTTAAGCCTAATATCTCAACAGGAGTTGAAGGCTCTGCTTTTTGAATTCTTTCGCCGGAATCTGAAAGTAAAGCTCTGACCCGACCACAGGCAGTACCTACAACTACACAATTTCCTGCTCTTAATGTGCCGTTTTGAACGAGCAAGGTCGCAACAGGGCCTTTACCTTTATCAAGATATGCCTCAATAACTACACCCGAAGCTTCTGCTTTTGGATTTGCTTTTAAATCTTGAACTTCTGCTACAAGCAAAATATATTCAAGAAGCTCATCAATGCCTAAACCTTGTAATGCAGAAACTTTCACCGTAATTGTGTCACCGCCCCATTCTTCAGGAACAAGTCCATGCTCGGTCAATTGCTGTAACACTCTATCAGGATTAGCTCCCGGTTTATCTATCTTGTTAACAGCGACAATAATAGGTACTTCGGCTGCTTTTGCGTGACTGATTGCTTCTATTGTTTGAGGCATGATACCATCATCAGCGGCTACAACAAGAATTGCTATATCAGTAGCTTTTGCGCCTCTTGCACGCATTTCTGTAAATGCTTCGTGCCCGGGAGTATCAACAAATACTATTTTCTTTTCTTGTTTATTATCAAGATAAACTGTATATGCACCTATTGATTGAGTTATTCCGCCGACCTCAGTTGCAACAATTTTGTGTTTTGAAGCTCTGATACTATCCAGCAATGTTGTTTTACCGTGATCAACGTGTCCCATAATTGAAACAACAGGAGCACGTTTCTTTAAAAGTTTTTTATCAACCTCGGTTAATACTTTTTGTTTTTCTTCTTTTTCAAGCTCTTCTTCCATAAAAGCTTCGATATCTTCATCCAACACTTCAAGTTCATATTCTGCGCAAACTTGTTTTATGGTTTCAACGTCAATAAGTTGATTAACAGTAGCCATTACACCACGAAACATCAAAAATCTTACAATATCAGCAGGAGTTTTTTGAATTTTATCAGCAAGCTCTTGAATCGTCATTGGTCTGTTTACTACAATTGAAGTTACGGCTTCTTTTTCTTCTTCTTTGTGAGAACGCTTTTTATGTTTTTGCGCAGCAGCCTTTTCAAGAGAAATCATTTCTTGATCTTCTTTTTTGGAATTGTAATCTTTCTCTTTTTTCTTGTTGTCACCACGTCTTTTAGAAGAACTTTTTCCTTCATATATTTCTTGCGGGATAATTCTGCGTTCTACTAATTTTTTATCCTTAACATCTTTTTTGAAAGGCTTTGCACCATCAGCTGATTTTTGTTGAGTTTTTGATGCTTCAATTTGCGGTTTTGGTTGTGCCTTTCTAACAATTTCTATTCTTGATTGATTTTTGGGATATTCAATTTTTGTTCTTTCAATACGAATAGCAGGTCTTTTTTCAGTCGGTTTTGCAAAATTTTCTTTGTTTGAAACTTCTTTTGCTTCTTCTACCGCTTCAACTTTTTTTGTTTGTTCTATTTGAGGTGATTTTGAAACTTTTTCAACTCTTTCAATTCGTTCTATTCTTTGTACACGCTCTACTTTTTCAATTTTTTCAGGTTCAGTTGGCGTAGTTTTTACAACTTCAGGTTCTTGAGATGGAGTTTTTGCTTTTTTTACAATAAAAGCCTTCTTCGGAGCTGTTCTCTGTGCAGATAAACCTAAGTGTTCTTTTAATTTACTTATCTGAACAGGTGTAACGGTATTTGAATGGGACTTTACGCTTATAGAAATTTCTGCGAATTTTTCTATAACCTCCTTGCTGGTTAAACCTAACTCTTTTGCTAACTCGCTAACTCTTAAATTGTCCATCCGTTGTCCCTTTCAAATTCTGAATCATTAAATCTTCCAGAATTTTTTTGTCAATATTTACATTTGTTTTTAATGCTTTATTGATTCTTTTTTTTCTAAAAGCTTCATCAATACATTCTTGATTATAACAAAGATATGCAGATCTGCCAAATGTCTTAGAATTAGGCTCTATGACAACATTTCCGCTACAATAATCTTTGGTTATTTTAATCATTTCACTGCGATTTTTTAATTCTTTACAGGAAATACATTTTCTTTTTATATTCATTCTCTATTTATACCATAAAAAAGAGGCGTTATTGACTCTTTTTTATTCCTCTAATTTATATATCATCAAAAAACGCTTAAAAGATGTTTATTTAAGTATAAATAATGATTAATTTGGAAATTGCTGATTAATTTTATCTAACAGTTGTTTATGTAAAATTTTGTCAGCTTCTTCCTTTGCTGCGGATTGTTGCTCATCAAGTAAACGCTCCTCTATATCGGCAACACTTAAATTATTTATATTATTAATAAATTCATTTGCATCACGTGATGATACCATAATATTAAAAGCTATCGGAAGATTTTGGCATGTTTCTTTTGGTATAGGCATTACATTAGAAGATTGTTCAACAGTTTGACTTTCATTTTTTCGGAAAATTTTTTTAAAAAAGTTAAATATTGACGACTCTTGTTTTTGTTTAACAGGGACAGGGACAGGGACAGGGACAGGCAAGAATTCTAATGAATATAAAGGATCACCTGTAAAACAATAATGAAAAATATAATAATCAAACCTTGCCATAAAATCATATTTTTTCGCAAATTCTTGTACCGCAGGAGATTCAATAACAGCCTTTACTATTTTTGCATCATCTAATTTTCTATTAGGATTAAAACTATTAACATATTTTAATCCTTTTAATGCCTTAAAATTCATGTTGTTATTGTTGTTATTATTTATTGATTGTACTTGCATTTTATACCACCTTTTGTAATAAGTATAATTAACTAACGCACGTAAAAATATTTTTTGCTAGTTAGTTTCTGCAAGTTTTTCAAGTTTAAGTTTTTGGTCATATTCAACAAGAAGATTAATAAGTTCGTCTAAATCACCGTCAATAACAGTCCAAACATTAAGGTTTTGTCCTATTCTGTGGTCAGTAAGACGACCTTGCGGAAAATTATAAGTTCTGATTCTTTCAGACCTATCACCTGTTCCGACTTGCGATCGCCTTAAATCAGTTATTTCCTGCATTTGTTTTTGTACTTCCAAATCATAAAGTTTTGAACGTAAAATTTGCATTGCACGTTCTTTATTTTGCAATTGAGAACGCTCTTCTGTACAGAAAATCATTATTCCCGTAGGTTTGTGAAAAAGCCTTGCTGCTGTTTCAACTTTATTTACATTCTGTCCGCCTGCACCACCTGAACGTGCTGTTGACATTTCAATATCTTCGGGACGGATTTCTATTTCTACATCATCAACTTCAGGCATAACCGCTACGGTTGCGGTTGATGTGTGTACTCTTCCCTGTGATTCAGTTTCAGGAACTCTTTGAACTCTATGGACTCCGGATTCGTATTTTAATCTTGAATACACGGCATCACCTTTCATAGAAATAATTATTTCTGAATATCCGCCCGCTTCACATTCTGTTTTGGAAAGAATTTGAGTTTGCCATCCCAATTTATCGGCATATTTGAGATACATTCTTGCCAAATCTCCCGCAAAAATATTTGCCTCATCTCCGCCTGCTCCGCCTCTAATTTCAAGCATAATATCTTTATCATCCATCGGGTCACGAGGAAGAAGAAGAATTTTCATTTTTTCTTCAAATTCGGGCAATTTAGCTTCATTTTCTTCCATTTCCGCTTTTAAAAACGCTTTCATTTCTTCATCTTTTTCTTCATGAATCATTTGCTTGGCATCTTCAATTGCATCAATGGCATTTTTCCATTCATAATAAAGGTTAACCGTTTCTTCCATTGATTTTCTTTGTTTTGACAGATCTCGAAATCTGTTATAATCCTGTATTATAGCAGGGTCGGATAAAGTTACCCCGAGTTCATTGTATCTTTTTTCTATCTGAATGATTTTATCAAGCATGTCTTTCATAATTTATTACCTCTTTATATAGAAGTATAAATTAAACATGTATGTCGGTAAAGTATCGAAATAAATTTAATATATTTATATTTGCTGTATCTTTGTAACAATTTTTTAAAAAATTTGCAAAATTTTCTTTAATTAGTATAATTTTGTTTGGAAAGTGTATTACACATTAAATAAGAGGAAAAAAGAATGAGTACATTAGAAAAAGTAAAAAAAGTTGTTGTAGACCAATTAAGCTGTGATGAAGCTTTAGTTACTCCTGAAGCTAGTTTTACTGCTGACCTTGGTGCTGATTCTTTGGATACAGTTGAATTAGTTATGGCTTTCGAAGAAGAATTCGGTTGCGAAATTCCTGATGAAGAAGCTGAAAAGATTCAAACAGTTCAAGATGCAGTTAACTATATTGAGGCTCACTCATAATTAGTTATGCAAACATGGTTTAAAGGGTGGGAAGTATTGTAGAAGTATAATATTACCCGCCTTTTTTAATACAAATAATTATCAAGAGGAAATATAATGACAAACAGAAGAGTAGTTATAACCGGCATGGGAGCAGTTACTCCATGCGGAATCGGAGTAGATAAATTTTGGAAATCTATGAAAGAAGGTAAAAGTGGCATTTCCAGTATTGAAAACGTATCTCATGAGGGTCAAGCTGTCACAATTGCAGCCGAAATAAAAAAGGCTGATTTTAATCCTGATGAACTTTTTGGAGCCAAAGAAGCCAGAAGAATGGATAGATTTACCCAATTTGCAATGATTGCAGCAGAAGAAGCAATTAATGATGCAAAGCTTAAAGAGGCAAATATCGATCCATATAGAATAGGGGTTATTGTAAGTGCCGCAGCAGGCGGTTTTGATACTTATGAAAAAAGCCACCTTGCAATGATAGAAAAAGGACCGACTAAATGTTCTCCGTTTACAATCCCAATGCTTATTGTAGATATGGCATCAGGCAGAATATCTATGAAATATGGTTTTAAGGGAGTAAATAAAGCTGTGGTATCCGCTTGTGCAACAGGAACGCACTCAATCGGCGATGCACTTAGAAGTATCCAATATGGTGATGCTGATGTAATTGTTGCCGGCGGATGCGAAGCTACTGTTACAACGCTTGGAATGGGCGCTTTTGCAGCATGCAGGGCATTGTCAAAAAGAAATGATGAACCACAAAAAGCATCAAGACCTTATGACAAAGACCGTGACGGGTTTGTAATGGGAGAAGGCGCAGGAGTATTGATTCTTGAGGAATATGAGCATGCACTAAAAAGAGGAGCAAAAATTTATGCAGAAGTTATCGGTTACGGTCAAACAGCAGATGCACACGATATTGTAGCACCAGATCCCGAAGGTAACGGAGCATTAAAAGCTATGGAATTTGCACTTAAAGATGCAAAAATCGAACCTGAAGATGTTGATTATATCAATCCTCATGGCACAAGCACAGGGCTTGGTGATATAGCTGAATCACAAGCTATTGCTCAAATATTTGGCGACAAAGAGAAAAATCCTAATTTATTGGTAAGTTCAACTAAGAGTATGCACGGTCACATGCTTGGTGCAACCGGTGCAGTTGAAGCTATTATATGTACAAAGGCTATTACAGATGGGATTATTCCTCCTACCATTAACCTTGACAATCAGGATGAACATGTTGCAAACCTCGATTACGTTCCGCACAAAGCAAGACAAAAGAATGTAAAGATAGCTTTGTCAAATTCATTTGGTTTTGGCGGACATAATGCTACATTAGTATTTAAAGCGATATAATCGGAGAATATAAAATGGAAACAAAAACAGCACTGGAATTTGACCCGGGATTTGCGCCTTATATTCTTGCTTTTCAAGGCACTGTTCAATATTTATATACGGATATAAACCGATTTAAAAACCTTTCACAAAAGAAAACCAAGTTCATGCAATATCATAAAAAAATATTAGATATTTTTTATAATAATGTTGGTTTTTATGTCGGATGTCTTATGTGGGCGGTTTATTTGAAAGCTCAAAATGAAGGCGAAATTCTTTCAAATCATTGTTACGGAACTAAATATGATGAAAATGAAAATGTTTTGGACACACAATATATGTTAAAATTTGTTGAGCTTTTTCCAAAAGATATGAAATATTATCTGGGAAAAGACTTTTTGTTTGAACCTGATATAATCAAGCTTATAAAAACTTATGAAGAGTTTTTGGTTTTAAATAAAGGGTTCACCGAAACGAAATTAAATTCCGACTTAATTTTACCCAAAGCTATTAAAACAGATAACGCTGATATATATAAAACCTTTATAGATAAATCTATCGCTAACGGTAATCTTACCGAATTAAAAGAACACATCACAGATATTTTATAAAAAAAACTGACTTTATAGAGCCAGTATAAGTATTTTTCTCTAATCATTTTGGGAGGAGATTTGGGGATAGTTGATACATGGCATGATACTACAAATTTTAAAATCATGTGCCATGCCAAATAGTAAAGTTTTACAAAATTTAATAATTATAACTTTGCTATGTTAAGTTATGTAAAATTTTTTTGTTTAAAAATAAGTTAAATAACAAATAATATTTTTATATGATTTAATGTCAGTGTGTGGGTATATAAGTATATATCTGTGGATACTAGATAGAATTTATTAGGAGGAAAAATGGAAATTCAATCTATCAGACCTTATGGTAATAATACCAATTTTAAGGGTATTGAAAAAATGGCAAGCAAGAATGTTGCCAATTTAGCTTTAGTAGGCGGGGGCGGAAGAATCGGAAGAAATACTTTTCGCGAATATCTTTTGGCTAAACATGCGCCCCAAGGAGTATGCAAAACTTGGGACAGATTAAAACAAGTCATGCCGTTATTAAATCTTGTTGCAATAAACATGGGTTCAATGGGTTTAAAAGGCGGAAAAACTATTAAAGATATAGGTGATGAAGATTTAATTGCACAACTCAGAAACGACAGTGTGTTAGGCAGACTCCCCGATTGTATTGGTACTTCAATTGTACGTAATAATGATGGCGATGTTTTCTTAAAAGTTAATTCAGAAGTAGGCGGAGAAGAAACAATTAATCTTGTTGCAACAAGAGATGATGTTGACTTTTCTAAATATAATGCTGAAATTATGCTTGATGCAACAGGTGCAAGAACAAGTAAAGCTGCAATGTCAGAACTATTGGATACAACATCTACAGCTAAATATGCTCTTCTTTCAGCTCCGAGCAAAGAAAAAGATAAATCAATAACACCAATGCCAACAATAGTTGCAGGTGTTAATAATGAAAGAATTGCTGATATTAAAAACGAAGGAAGAATAGCTTCGGCCGCAAGTTGTACAACTACTTGTATCGCACCTATTATTAAATTAATGAATGATAAATTTGGTGTTGCAAGCGGTTATATTGAAACAGTTCACGCTGCAACAGCTACACAATTTACAGCTGATAAATCTAATAAAGAAGCTGATTCTAAAAAACGTGGCTCATTTGATTCTATGATACCTACTACAACAGGAGCTGCTAAGGCTGTAGGATTGGTTCTCCCTGAATTAAAAGGAAAACTTAACGGAACTGCGACTCGTGTTCCAACTACTGACGGCTCTTTAGCTGTTATCACTTTGAACTTAAAGAATGGTACAACTGTTGATGAAGTTATGACTGTTCTTAAAGAAGCATCGACAAGTGAAGCATACAAAGATTTAATAGCTTTTGCACCAAAAGGCTCAAGTTCAAGAGATGTAATCGGAAGACACGAAAGTGCACTTGTTGTTCCTGAAAGTGTTATGATGATTGGTGATAATATGGCTGTTATCAAAGCATACTACGATAACGAATTTGGTTACACAAGAAGCTACTTAACTCTTGCAAATGAAGTTGCAAAAGACGTTATTGCTGAAAAAGCAAATGTATAATTTTTGCAAATGTAAATAAAAAACTAAACTGATTCCTAAAATCAAACAAAATACAAAGTCAATATTGGGAGTCAGTTTAGTTTTTTATGCACTTTTTGTAATCAATTATAATATGATTTTATTTATTTTTTTCAACCTCTACTTTTACAGGAAAATTTTTGTCAAAATTTTTCTTTTCCATCTTAATTCTGTGAAAATCACCTCTTTGTCCACGGTCAAAATGGTGTGCACAAGGCATTGGCATACATTGATGCATCATTCTTGGACAAGGAGGAAACGGGCGCATTGGCGGTTTGTGGAGTGCTGCAAATAAACTTAGCGCTAAAAATACACCAACAAAACTACCTACTGCTATTTTTAAGAAATCTTTAAAAGTTTCAGAACAGCACCAGCAGCCACATTTACATTCATGTTTCTCTTCTTTAATTTCGTTGTTCATTTCTTCTGTCATAGTAAAATCTCCTATTTTTTAATCGTGTTTACCTCTTACAATTGTTTAACGATTAGGATAAATAATTTGTTCATTTTTTATAAAAACACTTTAAATATATGCCAATATAAATATGCAGATGCCAAAATCAGAAGCACTCCGCTAAATTTCATTCCCCATTCGGTAAATGCAGACATTGATTTTATATTTTTTAAAACAGAAGTAAAAAGTCCTGCAAGTATAAGGATTAGACCTTGCCCCGCAGAAAACAAAAATAGCATCAGAATCGCTAATCCTGTGTGTTTTCCGATTGCAGCAAATGCCATTATACTTGCGAGAATTGGTGTTGAACATGGAGTGCCTGCAAGAGCAAATGTCATTCCTAAAAGGACAGGATAAACAAATACTGAATTATACTTATTTTGCGGCATCGATTTTATTATTGTAGGTATTTCAAAATCCAATAATCCGAATAATTTTAGTCCGAGTATTAATAATATTGATGCAACAATAAGCGTAAAATATCCGCCAAATACGGATGCAAAAACTTTTCCCGTAACAGCACAAATTATTCCTATTATTGAAAAAACTATTGCAGTTCCTAAAATAAAACAGCATAATTGTAAAAAAATCTTAAAAGGCGCTTCTTTTGAATAACCTCCTACATAACCCACTATTAATGGTAGCATTGCAATTGAACAAGGTGAAACGGATGCAAGAAGTCCGCCAAAAAATGATATTAAAAGAAGCATGTACCATGCGTGTGTTGAATCAGTAAATGCTAAAAACGAACTATCCATTTAACTGTTCCTTTATATAATTTTCTAAAATCTTTGGTTGAATCATTCCTTCTGTGGTTCTTATTACATCGCCTTTGCTGTCTTTAAATACGCAGGTCGGAACTAATTTAACATTATATTCTTTGATTAATTGTTGGGTAATTTTATCTTTTTGTGTTACATCAATTTTTCTTAACCCTACTTCATTTGAATAATTAGGATAAACTTCTTTAAAAATTTTTTCTAATTCTTGACATTCATAACACATAGGTGATGAAAATTTAATAATTTCTGCCCCTGATGATGCAAAACTTGGAATTGTTGTCAATGCCCTGCTTTGAGTTAATCCCCAATATACGCATAACGGCACAAATAAAATAAGTAAAACAGTAACCAGATTTTTGTTCATATTTAGTTCCCTCCTTAGTTTAACACAGAATATAATAATTCGTGATTATGTAAAATACCCGAATCGGATAATTTGCAGATAACGAATTATTATAATCAATTTTGTGGTATAATTAAGTTGTTATTTCACATGCGCTTGTAGCTCAGTAGGATAGAGCGGAGGTTTCCTAAACCTTGTCTGTCGTGGGTTCGACTCCCTCCAGGCGCATTTATTAGTTGTTAATTTAAACGTAATAAACATTATAACCTTTCTGTTCTATTTGGTTTGAATTTGGCTTATAGACAACTTGCTTGTTATAAAAGAATGTAAACTTTTGTTAATTGGAAAATATATTAGCGTCTATTTTCTATAACTTGTTATAATACAATTACTCGGAATTAAGATATAAAATACATAGAATTGGAGATGTTGTCATGAATGATTTTTACAAAAATGTACAGCTTTGTTGTGAGGACTCAATTAATCAATTATTATGCTTAGAAAGTATTATCAAAATAACTAAAGAATCTTGTTTGGAGCATGAAAGCTCTGCAAAATATTATAATCTGCCTCCAAAAGATAAATATATATTGAGTGAAGAAAGGAATCACTATATTAATATGCTTGATATTGCTCTGGATAAGCTTAACAAAGTTATTAAGCTCAACACAACAATGGAAACGGAGTTTGCAGAAAAATTTAAAAATGTTGCCGTTTATTAATTACAAAAGTATTCCAACTATTGCGGCAGAAAGATAACAACTTAAAGTTCCGCAAATCAAAGCTCTTATACTCAATCTCGCAAGATTCTTTCTTTGATTTGGTGCAAGTTCACCAATACCGCCAATTTGCATTGCTATAGAACCGAAATTGCCAAAAGAACATAGCGCAAAGCTGGCAAGCATAAAGCTTTTCGGATTCAGAGTCGATGCAATGTGAGCTAAATCAACATATGCAACCATTTCGTTTAAAACTATTTTGGTTCCCATTAATGCACCGACGGTCGAAATATCCGGTAGCGGAACTCCTATAATAAATGCAAATATTGCAAATACTTTACCTAAAATTAATTTCAATGAAAGGTGCGAAAGAAATCCTAAATTTGAAAATCCCGGAATGTAATGATATAAAAATTCACCCGTTAAACCTAAAATCCAATCAATAAATGTCACTAAGGCAACAAGTGCAAGAATCATAGCTGTAACATTAATAGCAACTTTCATTCCTTCAGATGCCCCACTTGAAATTCCGTCAAATACATTCGCAAAAGTTCTTCTTCTTGAAATTTTAATATTATCTCTTGTTTCAGGTTCGCCTGTTTCGGGGTATATAATTTTTGCCAGTATTAAAGCACCGGGGGCTGCCATAACTGATGATGCCAAAAGATATTGAGCCGGAATCCCCATTCCTATATATATGGGCATAATCGCTCCTGAAATACAAGCCATAGAACCTGCCATAGATGCAAGCAGTTCGGAACGTGTCAATTTTTCTAAGTACGGTTTAATCATAATTTGTGCAACAATTTGTCCGACAAAAGAACTTGCAACATTGGATAGAGCTTCCGCACCTGAAACTTTCATAACTTTATTCATTGCTTTACCCAAAACTGCAACGACTCTTTGCATTATACCGTAATAATAAAGTATATTTACCAAAACCATCATAAAAATCGTTGAACAAATAAGCTGTAAAGCGAATATACTGTAATTATTACCGAATAATTCCGCCAATCTTGTATTATTTAATAAAGGTCCAAATACAAAATTCCCGCCTTCATAAGCAAATTCAAGGATTTTGCGAATAAAAGCGCCAATTAAAAGAAATATTTTTTGACCAATTGGGACTTTAAATATAAAAACAGCAAGCGAAACTTGCAAAAGAAAACCCATACCAATTGTTTTATAATTTATAGCTTTTTTGTTATTTGACATTAAGTAACAAATTAAAAATATAACTGCTATACCAATAAGACCTACAAATCTAGACATTAACACTCCTTTTTATATTGTATTTACAATTACATATATCTGTTTAAATAAATCTCCTACAGAACTATAACCAATGCAGTGAAGCATTTTAGTTTCGGTTTTGTTTGTATGTGCAATAAAAATTTTCATTATAAAAGCTCTTCTTTGACATAAAGCTGTGAGCATTTGGTTAAAAAATTATGAAGACAAAAATTAATTTTTTTTAGTTTCATTACTTCTCTTGCCATTAGAATACTGCTTAGAACTTTTTGAAACTCAGATAAACTATAAAAATTTTCATTATAAAAGCTCTTCTTTATAATCAGAATAATCCATTAAATCTGCAAATTCCAGTTGATCAGCTTCAGATTCAAACTTGACAAGCCATTTGTCATTATAGTTTTCGTCATTCAATCGCTCAGGTTGATTAACAACTTCATCATTTATTTCAATAATTTTACCTGAAACAGGCATATAAATTTCTGAAGCTGCTTTAACCGATTCAACAGTCGCAAAAACTTCATTTTTAACAAATTCCGAACCGACTTCCGGTAATTCTATAAAGACTATATCACCTAATTGTTCAATTTCATAGTCAGTTATACCGGTTTCAAACGTATTATTCCCGAGGTCTAAAACATATTCATGTGTTTTCGTACACAACGCATTTTCATTCATCTATTCTTATCTCCTATAAATTATTTATTTCGTTTTTGAACAAAAAGTTTTTACGATTTCCGCATTACAGAATTTATTTTGTATTAATACTTGAATTGTAGAGCCTACAGATAAATTGTCAAGATTTTTAATATGTAAGAGCTACATTGTTTCCGCTCATCGGTAAAATACTGCCACATGTTACAACATCTATTTTAATTTTCCATATAAATTTACAAAGTGTCAAGCAATATTAACAATATAACTTGCTTTTTAGTTTACTTGATTATAAAATGTTGCTGATACATAGTAGCCGGGTCGGAATTAAAAACCTTACCGGCAGAGTAATATAAATTAAGGAGAACAAAAAATGACATCAAAAAAATTTTTATTTACTTCGGAGTCAGTAACCGAAGGTCATCCTGACAAAGTTTGCGATCAAATTTCAGATGCAATATTGGATGAGTTTTTAACAAAAGACCCACTATCAAGAGTAGCCGCAGAAACAACAGCGACAACCGGCATGGTGCTTGTATGCGGTGAAATCACATCAAACTGTTATGTTGATATTCCGCAAGTAGTAAGAAATACCATTAAAAATATTGGTTATGAGGGTGTATCAGGCGGAGGCTTTGATGCTAACACATGTGCTGTTTTAACAAGCATTGATGAACAATCTTGTGATATAGCAGGCGGTGTAAACAAAGCTTATGAATCAAGAAGTGAAAATTCAGATACTTCTTTATCCGAAACGGAAAATATCGGTGCCGGTGATCAAGGTATAATGTTCGGTTACGCTTGTAATGAAACACCGGAGTTAATGCCACTGCCTATAAGCTTAGCTCATAAACTTTCGTACAGATTAGCACAAGTTAGGAAAGAAGGCATTTTAAATTACCTAAGACCTGACGGAAAGTCACAAGTTACAGTTGAATACACTGATGGAAAACCGTCAAGAATTGATACCGTTTTATTATCAACTCAACATGAACCTGAAATAAACGGAATCAGCGATAATTCTAAAATTCAAACAATCATATACAATGATTTAAAAAAATATGTAATAGATTACGTTTTTGAAACAGAATCAATTAAACCTGACTCAGAAACAAAAATTTTGATAAATCCATCCGGCAGATTCGTTGTCGGTGGCCCGCAAGGTGATTCCGGTTTGACAGGAAGAAAAATAATTGTCGATACTTACGGTGGATATTCTCGTCACGGTGGCGGTGCTTTTTCAGGAAAAGACCCGACAAAAGTTGACCGCTCCGCAGCCTATGCAGCAAGATATGTAGCAAAAAATATTGTTGCTTCAGGATTAGCTGAAAAATGTGAAATAGAACTTGCGTACGCAATCGGTGTGGCAGAACCGGTTTCTATATTTGTTGATACATTTGGGACAGGAAAAATATCAGATGACGATATTTCAAGTTTAATTCGTGCCAATTTTGATTTGAGGCCTGTTGCTATTATCAAAGACTTTGATTTAAGAAATTTACCTGCAAAAAACGGCGGTAAATTTTATCAAAAACTGGCTTCATACGGGCATTTGGGAAGAACGGACATCAATGTTCCATGGGAAAAAACAGATAAAGCAGATATATTAAAAAAGTCATTAGAGTCATATAGCTATTGCTAATTGACTCATATAATTAAAATAGAAAGATGTAATTCAAGATAAATTGAATTACATCTTTTTTACTAAAAATATTTACTATTGCATTGGTTCAACCGGTGCAGTATGCGCATATAGTCTTAAACTTACATCAGATATAAGAACCTTTTTATCTTTTTCGTACGGTTGAACTTGAATGCGATTAATTTTTATATAATACGGATATTGAACTATATCTTGTATCAGTTTACCTAAATTAGTATAACTGGAAACTAATTCCATATTAATTTCACACACAAAATACACATCTTGACCAAATTTAACAAAAGCATCATTTTCAGGATTATATGTATATTCCATTGACTTAATTTTGATTGAATTAGAACGAACCATTTCTATTAAATCATTGTATAGCGTAAAAAATAAAGAATCATTTCCTAAATCAGAATCAACAGGTAAATAAATCTTTTTCTGCGAATTAACTATTGAATATTTCATTTGAGCTAATCTTTTTTCTACATTTACTTTTTGCTCAACTTTAGTATTAAATTCTTTTCCCTTTTGTTCCAACTGTGATTTAATATTAGTAACTTTCTGGATTGCAGGAGTTGCTATATTATAAGCAATTAAACCTGATATTAAAACTATTCCGACAAAAATTAAAATTCCGTAATATCTTCTATATTTATCCATCAATTAATCCTTTATTTATTCTTCTATTGGTTCTAAGTTATTTGGCAGGTTATCATTGCTCTCTGTTTTTTCAGGTTTTTTAGCAGATTCTGCAATATCAGAAATTCTGAATTCATAAAAATCTGCATTTAATGATGTTAAAATTGAATCTGTATCAGGAGTATCACCTTCAATTTCTGAAAATTCTTTATTACCGATAGATTTTCCTGCCAATCCGAGCTTTTGAAGTTTGATTTCAGAACTCGGATTATAATCTTTAATATTTCTGTAGAAACTGTATACACTTTCCAAATTATCGGCCTGTCCTGTTATTGTAATATGCTGACCTATATCTAATGACGTTAGCCAAAGCTTTTTAGGTATTTCCGTTCCAACTATTGTATAATATGAATATATATGCTTATTTTCAATTAAACCACTTTTTATTTCATCAGGTTCTGAAAATTTATTTGATGATATATCTTTATTTTCTTCTAAAAATTTGTCAATTGCAGCGATATCTTCGTTAATTTTTTGCAATTTTGCATCTTGATTGACCATAGCTTTGTTAATAATAAAAAGCATAGAAAAAGCTGCAACGAAAAGGACTATTGCAATCGCAATGCCATATTTAAGCATATTCTCAATTGACAATTCAATACCTTTAAAGACAGGAGGGACTTGACTTGTATAGATATCACCCAATAATTTGTTAAACATATTGAACTGTGCTACCGAATTGTCACCATAATCCTTTCTGATAGCTGCACCTACAACATCAAGAGATACCAGCTTTCCAGCTTCCGGAGCAATGCTCGGAGCAAGCTCTAACAAAGGTTCAGACGCATACATATTTGCTTCCATGTGAACGATTTGAGATTTATATTGAAGTTTATCAGCAAGAATTTTTGCACTGATTAAATCTGTTTTAGATAGAACATACAACATTGATGACGGAGTATTTTTTAATATAGAACGCACTGCGTTAACAACAACATCATAATTTTCAGCATCTTCCAGCACTTTGCCAATATTAATTTTTTCTTCGATACAATCGACATAAATGCGTCCTTGCATCGTAACTATTCGGCAACAATTGTTTTCAACAACAAGCATTACCCATACAGTATCTCTGTCAACTTCGACTCTGTTACTATAAATCAATGCATTTAAACACGCATTTAAGGATGTATCAATCGCAACCAACTTATATTTTAAGTCTTGTATTTGAATCGCAATTTCCGTAACCAAACTTTTATTTAAAGCAGTATACACAATTTTATTAAATTGTATTGTAGAATTTGGCATTGTTTTCCAATCATAAATAGGTTCATCCATCTCGTTCTGAAACAATGGGTTTTCAGCGATTTCATCTTCAATATTGTTAATAATTTGTGCCGTATCCATTGAAGCAGGCCAATCTTTAACATTAAATATAGCGGTTGGTAATGTTAAAATGATTTCACTTCCTTGCGGTGCTCCGATTTCAAGTAGTGCATCATGCAAAACCTCTTTAAAAATATCCAAGTCAAAACTTGTATTCTGCATTTTTGTATCAAATTCAAACGGTTTTGATAAATAATTTAGCAAAATGCCTTTCTCATAATCTATCTGCGCAACTTCAATACCAATATCAGGAGTTACGGAAACACCATAAATATTCTTCTTATTAATAAGATTTAAACTCATTTTATTTCTTCCTATTTTTTTTTATTGTACAATAAAATTTAAGATTTGTATACATTGAATTAATTAAATTATTTAAATTTTTGACAAAAGAAAGAATATTAATATGAACGACAATACGTTTATTTATGGAAAAAATGCGATTATAGAAGCATTAAGCAATGGCGACAGGGAGTTCAACAAAATATATATTTCCGAAAATATAAGATCGGATGAAAAGCTGGAATTAATAAAGTATAAAGCGAAATCAGCAGGAATTGTATACCAATTTGTTAATAAAGAAAAACTTGCTCAAATAGTTCAAACAACACAGCATCAAGGTGTAGTAGCGCAATTGTCACCTGTTAAATATGAAGAATTGGAAGCTTTTATAAAAAATCATTCGAACGAACTGACTTCCGTTATAATTGCAGACGGAATTGAAGATTCACACAATCTTGGAGCAATGATACGTTCCGCGGTTTGCGCAGGAGTTAAAGGAATTATAATTCCGTCCAGGAGAAGCGTTTTAATTAATTCCACAGTGGAAAAAACCAGTGCAGGTGCAGTTAACCGAATATCCGTAATTAAAGTTAACAGTTTGGTAAATGCAGTTCAAATATTAAAAGAAAGCAACTACTGGGTAATTGCTTCAGATCACCATGCTGTGGATAATTATTGTGATATTGATTATACGAATATGAGTTTTGCACTTATTATGGGTGCGGAACACACAGGTATATCAAGATCTTTAATGAAATTAGCAGATTTTAGAGTTAAAATCCCTATGTTAACAAATTTTAATTCTTTAAATGTTTCCAATGCAACTGCTATAATATTATTTGAAAGCGTTAGACAAAAATTGAATAAGAAAAAGAGGATGAGTTAATGGCAAAAAATAAAAATGATATAACTATTTCTTTTGATGAAATCTCAGACGAAGGAGTAGATTTCAACAGCATTGAACCGATTGAGGATTTAGATGATGATGAAAACATTTCAATTGAAGAACCAAAAACGCAAGAAAGCTTAAATTCAGTTAACTCTGATGATTCAGTAAGAATATATTTGCAACAAATAGGTAAAATTCCTTTGTTATCAGCAGAAGAAGAGCTGGAAGTTGCAAAACAAATTTATGAGACACAAAATGAGTTTGCAAGAAAAGTTCTTATAAATGCAAATCTAAGACTTGTTGTAAGTATAGCAAAAAAATATATAGGAAGAGGTTTATCATTTCTTGATTTAATCCAAGAAGGTAATATGGGGCTTATCCGTGCAACAGAAAAATTTGATTATACAAAAGGTTATAAATTTTCAACTTATGCAACATGGTGGATTCAACAATCAATAACAAGAGCTATTGCCGATAAAGCCAGAATTATAAGACTTCCGATTCACCTTATTGAGTCAATTAATAAAATAAAAAAAGCTACAATAGAACTGACGACCGAACTCGGAAGAATACCTGTAAAGCAAGAAATTGCTGATAAGTTAGGCATTTCTGTTGCAAAGCTGACTTCTATAATAAAATCGACACAATCAACAATCAGCATTGACACACCAACAGGTCAAAAAGATGATTCCAATAAAATCATTGATTACATTGTGGATGAATCAACATTGGCGCCTGAATCAAGAGTTTCACAGGAAAATATGCTGGATGACATAAAAATAATGCTTGAACAGTTGAGTCAAAAAGAAAGGGATATTTTAATTCTTAGATTTGGTTTAAATAATGACGGAAATAAAAAAACGCTTGATGAAATAGGTTCTATCTATGGTGTTTCAAGAGAGCGTATACGTCAGATTGAAAACAGAGCAATTTCGAAATTAAAGAAATTATGCAAAAATAAAAATATGTCATCAGGACTGAAAAATTATTTTGGAGGATAACAAATAATTATGGCTGATATGGATAAAATTAATGAATTAGTTGGTGATAAAAAGTTTGAAGAAGCAATAATTATAATTGAAGAAGCCTTAAAAGATGAACCGAATAACCCTGAACTTTTAAAGCTTGCAGGACTTTCTTATGTCAACATTTGCAATTGGAAACAGGCATGCAAAAATTTTGAATCAGCCGTTAAATATATTTCAGACGATGCTACGGCATTTTTTTATTTGGCAAAGTGCTACGAAAAATTAGGGGAATTCAATTATGCAAAAAGTAACTATTTAAAAGTCATAGAACTTAGACCTGAATATGAAGAAGCTCATAAAAGTTTATGTTTAATTTGTATGAAGCTAAGGCAAAATGCAGATGCCATAAAATACACCGAAAGGGCTTCCGAAATATATCCGGATTCATACATTTTTTATTTTATAAAAGGTATGACACAGATGGATTCAAAAGATTTTGAGCATGCACTGGAATCCCTGCAAAAAGCTTCGGAAAAAGCACCATATTTACCTGAAATCATAAACAGCCTCGGAACATGTTATATGACATTGGGTAAAAAGCAAGAAGCTATACAAGCATATAAAAAAGTTTTCGAATATGATTCTAAAAATGCTATGGCGTATTTCAATATAGGTTCAGTTTACCAAATTGATAATGACCACGAAAAGGCCGTTGAATATTTTGAAAAAGCCGTTGAATTAGAAGAAGATGATGAACGATTCCTTTCGGCACTTGCTATGTCCGAAGTTAAAATTCAAGACTATCATTGTGCATTGGAGCATTACAAACAACTTTCAATTATTTGTCCAAACAAAGAAAATTATAAATACAATATGGTAATTTGTTATGAAGCATTGCATGATTATAATACAGCCATTTCAATGTTGGAAGGTATGGTTTATTTGAATCCGAAATATATACTTCCGGCACAAAAGCTGGCCAGCCTATATATCAAAACGAATCAATTAAACAAAGCAAAAGATATATACGAAAAAATACTTTTAAAAAACAAAGTTACAGCAGAAATCTTACACCAATATGCAATTTTATCATCAAGCTTATGCGATACGGACACAGCAGAAAAAATGTTAAAAAAAGTTATTAGAATGAATCCGAATATAGCAAAAGCTCATAAAGATTTGGCAATAATTTATCTTAACAAAAGACTTTTTGATTATGCTGAAGATGAATTTAAAACTGCATTAAACCTTGCACCGAATGATTTTGAAATAATTTTTGAATACGGAAACTACTTATATTCAATTTCAAAAAACACAGAAGCCGAACGCTATTATACAGAAGCACTTGAGCTTGAGCCGAAAAATGTTCTGGTGCTTGTATGTACGGCGTTAAATAAATCGATATTAAATCAAGTTGATGAGGCATATAAATATATCATGAAGGCTATTGAGAGTGAACCTGAGCATGAATATGTGCAATTTTGTGCAGGAAGAATATTGTTTGCTAAGGGCGAATATGAAGAAGCAAAAAGATACTTAGTTAGAGCAGTAGAACAAAATCCTGACATAGAAACAATGAATACACTTGCTTTAACATATTTTAAATTGGAAGATTACAAACAAGCTTTAAATATATTTGCTACCATAAACAAAAAATCACCAAACAGTATATCTGTTATGATGGATATTGCAAGATGTTATAAAGCTTTGGGAGAAAATGACAGTGCATTAGTATACCTGAATAAAGTAACTGATATTTTCTCTGAAAATGAAGAAGCACAAGAAATGATTAGAGAATTGTCATAAGCTTTAAATGTATGTGTCAATCGAACTCCCAAAATGTGTTCGGACAAATGTTTTATTATAATAATAAAAGACACCGACTGAAATACAACATATAAAATAAAAATTAATTAATGTTGCTACAAAATTCATTATAACATTACTCGCAAAAATTGTTGAGAATATTGAAATTAAGAAATTCATACCAAATATCAAAAGATATATTCCCATTGTATTGAAAAAATTTTTACTAAAAATATTTTTTATTGATATAAACAATGCCTTAAATGGATTTTTACATGTAAAAAACAAAGCCGGTAAAAATAAGAACAGTAAAAACGATGAAATCATCATAACTCCGAGTATAAGCATATTCCAAGCATTAATTTTTATAAGCTGTGAAGTGGTAAGTCCTGAAAGAAAAGCTTTTAATGTTTCTTGATTAGACAACGCTTTTGAAAAATCGTTCATATTTATACCGATTTCTCCGATATAATACATTCCTGTTTTATAGGCTAAAAATAAAAACATGCCGGTTACAATGCCTGCGATAATAATAAGCCCTAATACCGGCAGAAAATATCCGCCAACCCCGAATGAAAAATTTTTGATAATAGAATTAGGATTATCAGGTGATTCGTCCAATGCCGCTAATTTTACCATTTGTCCCCAGCCCGCAACAAATGTAACGCTCATTAAAAAGAGAATTACAACAGCAACAGCCATTCCTATAACATTTTTTCCGTTTACAGATATCGTTGCATACACGCCTGACAATAGCGAAAACAAAATTAATGGTGTTGCAACAACTATATACCTGTTTGTAAGCTCAAATATTTTCTTCATAGACTTAATATAAACTAAACTATATTATTTTACAAATTATTTATACTTTCAGCATCTTTTTGAGGAGTGCTTATTAAATTTATTTTGAATTCTTGACTCAATGTATTTATTAAAGACGGATTAATTGTGATTGGTTCACAAATTCCCAAATAAACATTTACAATATCAAATGCATTAAAATATAAAAGTTCAGCGACAGTATTCCTGTTACATTTAGGTAAAAAAGCATTCATAGATATTTTATACTTCAAAAGTTTTTCAGAAACTCTTACTATCGCATAATAATCAAAACATGTATTAAAATATAAAAAGTTTTCCTGATTTACATTATATGAAAATGAAATAATTAAAACATCTTTATCAAGTCTTTTAACGAGATTTTCAAAATAATTGTTTATGTTATCCGCATAATCTTTTAATCCGAATATTACCATTTTCTTATACTTACCCGAAGAAAGTTTTTCGTCAATCAAATTCAGACACTCTTCTAAGTTATAACCTATATTGATAGTTTCACAAACTCTGCCATTTTTAAATCCTTTTGCCAACTCCGCAGCTTCTATAACGGGTTGAAAATTGTCATTTTCAATTTTGACTACACCTTTATAAAAATTTAAATCTGTTGTAAAAAGCCTTCCACGATAAAGATTTTCGATATTATGTAAAGAATGCTTTGTTAAAATTATAGGGCCCGGGAAAGTAGAAAAATCAAGCAAACAATTTTCCAATCCATATCCATACTGACCTTTAAGATGTGAATATTTATGAAAATACGGATAAGTATGAGCTACCATCATTTCATCATGAGTATAGATATCTATATCTGTTTCCTTTAAGTTTTCTAAAATATTTTCCAGTTCTCTTATATTAGAACCAACTACCAAAACTGCTTTTGAAGGAGTAGTTGAATACGAAACTTCACAAAAGCCTTGCTTGCCATAACGAGCTTCCCGTGCATTATATAATTTTATCATTAAATCAGTATTGCATCTCGCACCCTCTTGTATAATATCCTTTATTGTATTTTTTTCAGTGCAATTAACCCTTACTGAATCAAGCAAATTCAAAAGAGTTTCAAACCCTTCTGAATCTTCAATTCCAAAACTTTTTAATTCAAGTAAATTAATACTTATACTTTTTGCGACAATCAGCATTATATTATACAAATCATATATTTCAGAAGGCATAACTGTTATAATTTCTCTGAATATACGTTCGCCAAGCTTAATAGCATCTATAATATCTTTGCAATTTTTAAAAATATCTGAATCAAAAAGATTTTCGCCCTTGAAATCATCTTGATTATAGATTTCATTATATTTATCTATAACGAGCACCATGTTTTCTTGAAGTTTTGCAATTACTGTCATAAAAGCATATTCAGTAAATGCTGAATTTGCAACTGCAATAGCCGTTGCATTTAAGATAAAATCTTTTATTTTAGTATCCAATTCATTTTTTTCAAAAAGTTTAATACAATACTTTGAAAATAAATGTAAATAAAGTATAAGAACATTTTGCAAAGCAGTTGTTCTGGGATTAACGGAGCAAATGCCTTTTGACACACAACTATTGTACTGTGGATTATCAGAATTATTTTTCATAAACACATGATAAATATAGTTATAATGATTTTAATTCCCCGACAAGGTTAGTTTATGCTATAATTTTACTTAACATCGGAGGTATAAAATGTTCAGTACAGAAAACCATTATGAAGTAGTTACTTTTTCAATCGGTGATACAAAAGCCGGTACAAAAATGGGTAAATTACAACTTAAAGATATTGAAAATGAAGAAATTTTGAATTGTATTTTATGGGAAGAGGCACTGAACAGAATGGATTCCAAGCTTTTTCGTTCGGGAAATATATTGAGAATAGTATCAGGTTCATTTAATGAAAAATTTAATAATTGTCTTGTATCAGCGCTTGAGCTTATAAAAGAAGCTAAAACAGGATTGGATGTAACTCAAAGGACAGAAGTTTATGGAATTTTAGAAGGATATATAAATAAGATTAAAGATGAAAAGCTTAAAAATTTTGTTTCTCAAATATATTCTGAGAATAAGGAGAGTTTGTTAATTGCTCCCGGTGCAAAGCTTATGCATCACAATTATATTGGTGGTCTTATCGTTCATATTTCCGAGTGTTTAAAATATGCTGATGCCAATATAGATGTGTTTTTCCAAAGAGTAAACAGAGATGAAGTATATGCAGCATGTCTGCTCCACGATATAGGAAAAATATTTGAATACACAGTCGATTTAGAATCAGGTTTAATTGATTACAACGAAGATTTCAGAAAAGAATGGAGAACTCATTCTCAATACGGTTTTTCAATATGTATGAATGCAGGTTTTAAACGTATTGCAAGAATGATAGCCGCACACCATGCCAGAGCTGATTGGGGAGCAATCATTGATCTTAGTGAAAAAGATTTAGAACCTATTTTATATCTTGTACATCATATTGATGACTTATCCGCAAAATTCGGAAAAATTAATGTCGCAATGCTGGATTAGCAAATTTTACTTTATTCTTTGTTTAACTCCGAACTTTATAAGTTCATTTATTATATTTTGAGGTAATTTAGAAACTAGCTGTGCAAAAAATGCATCTTTACCAACCGTATAAGATAGTTTTGGATATTTTACATTATCTGCTTTTATAATTATATCTACAACTTTATCAACACTCAATCCTTTTTGTTCATTGTTTTTCGCATTTTTTAAAATATAATCCATTTCTTTTTCATAACCTGATTTTAAACTTTTGTGTTTGGAATTTTCTTCAATCGATTTTCCCCATAGCGGAGTCGAAATAACTCCGGGTTTGACGGAAATTACTTTTATATTTCGTTTGTTTTCAACTAAAAGAGAATTAAAAAACATATCTAAACATTTTTTTGAAGCACAATAAGGCGAAATAAACGGAAATATTCCGAAGCTCGCCATTGAACTCACATTTATTATTCTTCCGTTATCTAATAAATCAAGAAGGTTTTGAGTCATATCCAGATGCGAAAAAACATTAACATCAAATTGCCTTCTTATTTCATTTGTTTTTATATTTTCAATCGGCCCTGCAACAACACATCCTGCAATATTTACAAGCGTATTTATTTTATCACATTTCGATTTTATATAATCACAAGCACTCTTAATAGTTTCAGGAACAGAATAATCAACATAAAACGGAATAATGTTTTCAGATATATCAGCAAGTTCTTCCAGCTTATTTTCATTTCTGTATCCGGCAAAAATAATATTGCC
>JAKSUR010000040.1 GCA_024408765.1 bacterium
TTGGTTGGGTTCAATTTTTATCTACTAATTTTTCTATTTCTATAGTACGAGGATAAGGTGCAAAAATTGCACCCTACAAGCCGAAGCGTAAGCGTGCCCGTTTAATGTCACAAACCAAGAAACTTGTAATCTTTGTTTATCATAGTAAAATATAAGATTTTATTTGCTTCATCACACTCAAAACCATTGGCGAATTCTTCGTGTTTAAGCACAGGAGTGCTGATACCTATATTTTCTTGAGTAATACGGTTTGCACATTTTTTCTGTTTGTCATAATAAACAAGCTTTACATAATGTTACACTTGTAGTAAAACCGGCAAAAATCTTTTTTACAAGTTATATATAATTAGGATGAATATTTTATGATAAATACAAGTTATATTGATAATAAAAATTTTTCTTTTATGGGTAAAAATAATTTAAAAACAAACCCTCATAAGAAAATAATATTAGAAGAATCACTTGATGAATTTGTTTCTACTATTATAAAAAAAGAACGTGAAGCAAGCGGAGAAATTTATAATTATAAACAGAATTTATCATCTAAAGATTTAAAAAAAATACAAATCGGAATTAAAAGGTTCTGTTAAAACATTTATTTTAAATGATAATTTACATATTATAAAACCCGGAGAATTGTTAGGTAGCTTCATTGATGTGGTTAAAAATATATTAAGTTAAATCACTGTCTTTTGTTACCGGCCTTAATAAAAAACGATATTAATTGACAAACAAAAATTTTATGTAAGTGTGTGGTTTAGTTAAAATTGGAGGTTTTTTATGCAAGTTTTGTCAATCGGAGTAAACAGAGACATGCCAATGTATATAGATAAAAATAGAAGCAAAAACAGCTTGGGAACCAATGTGACTAAAAGTTTTGCAGAAAAACAAAATTGCGTTTCGTTTAATGGTAAAGCCGGAAGAATTTTAGGGAAAGCTGTTGGTGCAGTAACCGGTGCAGTTGCAGGAGGAGCGATTATAGGCGGAGGATCTCTTGCAGCAGGACTTGCATTACTTAGTGGACCAATAGGATGGGTAGCTCTGGGGGCGACTTATTTAGCAGGCGGGGCTCTTATCGGCGGATATGTTGGCGGTGGGCTGTGTGATATTGCAGAGGATAAGATTGATGACAAAGATGACGTAAAATATTTATCAAAATAGATTTATTATTTATAATTGAATAATGTCATAAGTAAGTCTATAAGTATAATATTATTTGTTCCGTTAAAGTTTCGCAAAAAGTTTTGCTTGTGGCAGAATGATATTTTTATAGAACCAAAGTAACTTTATTAATTTTCAAAAGATTGATGTACGGCTTGTATAAGCTATAACAAAAGATTTTGTTATACTATAAGTTTTTGTCGGGCAAAATCCCACCTATTCACTGATTTTAAAAAATTATCCTTATGTTTTTGATGAATAAGGTTATATTGTTTTGATTTTATTTTTTTGCTACAATTAAAATGCTTGTCGGAATGGCGAAATTGGTAGACGCGCATGATTCAGGTTCATGTGAGCATTATGCTCGTGGGGGTTCAAATCCCCCTTTCGACAGTATAAAAGAGGATTGATAAAATCCTCTTTTTTATTTTGGTGGGATTTTGGTGGACAATGAATATTGCATAACAATTTTGTACAATTTGTGTTAATTAAAATCCTTTAGTGTTTTAAGTGCATTTATAACATCTTCTTTGATAGGTGCGATGTATTTATGACTTATCTCATAGCTTGAATGATTGAATGTATGTCAAATAAGTAATGATTAATAAATATATTTAAAGTTAAAATTTAAAACGATTGATAAAAGGCGAAATTTTTCGCCTTTTATTTATTATATGAGTTCATCATAACGAAATCGGTCGGAAGTTGTTTACTTACTAAATTTGCACAAAACACACATTCTTGGATTTTGCTCCACAAAAGTAAGGCAGTAGATTGGGTTTTCAACCCAACAATTATTTAAAATGTTTACTTCCTGTCATCCTGTCATCTTGATTTCTTGTATTTCGGACAGTAATGATATCATTTAAAGTCGTTACATTCGTTTACAAAAAGGCAATTTTTATTTATAAAATGTGTTTATATATGTGTGTAGTAATGTGTAAAGGTAAAATTATGGTTCAAAATGTATCATCTCAACCACAAAATTCTTATGGTTCAATAAGCAAAGTGGGAACGACTCAAGACGGTAGAGTCGTTTACAAAGTTACGGACGCAAACGGTCAAGTCGCAGGAGGTCTTAGTGTGGCTCAGAAGGATTGTGATAAGTTTGAGCGTTCATACAAAGATGTCATGGAAGCTGCTCCAAAGCTTGAAAAATACATGCAAACTCATACGGAAGAAGATGTGAAAAATTTGCAAAAAAAAGGTAAAAGAATAATCGGATTTTCTGCTCTTATAGGCGGTTTAATACCTGCTTTGACTTCGCATTTTATAACCGAAAACCCGTGGATTCAAGCAATATTAACTATTGGCGGTACAATTGCAGGGCTTATGATTGGCTCAAAAGCCGGAGCTAAAGCAGTTACACCTCCGGGCGCAGAGCAAATGACAAGAGCAACTCAAACTCTTTCTAAACTTGATATTCAACAAGTTTAATATATAAAACAGTGTTTGCTTACAATTTTTTATTTTTACATATAATATATTACATTTTGTTAACAAACTCCCCTATTTTAAGCAATTTTTAGAATAAAAAATACTTTATATAAATATAACGTGTGAAAAGGTGGTTATTTAATGTCAACAGCAGCTATAGAAAAAGCTACATTATTCCTTCCGATAGCGGTATCAAGCTTGATATTTGCTATGAGAAGAATTGACAAAGGCGTCAATGCATTTTCCGATAATCCTCTTTATGGCACTGCTAACATAGGTATTGCAGGTGGTCAAACTCTAAAAGGTGTACGTGCGGCAGAGGATTTTGCAACAACAAATAGTGTTTCCGCTGCTGAATCTATTAAAAACTTAAATTCTGAAGTTAAGGCTGTTGAAAATACAAGTAAGTTTATGAAAGGAACAAAAGCTGTTTTTGATTTTATTTCAAGAAATATAAATCCTCTGATTGTAGCGGCAGAAACTTTAAAAGTGTTTAGCTCAGATGACAAAGCAGATGCAGCTGTGCGTAGTATTCTTGGATTATCTTGCATGTTTGCAGGTGAAGGCTTGATGAAGAGATTCATAGGTATGCCTTATACAGAAATCAAAAATGGTGTACGCAAAACCGTTAACAGAGAAGCTTTATATCATAAAAATCCGTTTGTTGACAAACAAGTAAGTGCATTTAAAGATTATTGCGAAACAAAAAAATTATTTAATAAAGTTTCTTTGAAAGGACTTCCGGGCGCAACAAAAGCCCTATTATTTGTAGGTGCATCAATTGGAAGTTATGCAATAGGAAAAGGTGTTGCAAATCTTTTGATAGGGAAAGAACAACCATCTCAAACAACCACAGCTAAAGCTGTATAATGTGTCTAGTTCATTCTCCTAAGTTTACCGTTATCTTTGTACAAAGTTTCAAAAAGCGATTGTGATTGACGATAATTGTTTATTGTTACTTCAAGTGAAGTATTGATTATCCAATATAATATAGGTATAGAAATTGTTATTGTAATAATCGCAATAATAAAATGAGTTATTATAGTTTGCATTTTGTTTAGTCTTTGCTTTGTAACAGCAATGGAATCTTGTTCATGTATAATTCTGTTTATTAAATTTTTTCTCTCTTTTACTGTTAAACTGTCTATAAATTCTTTATTTTCAGGTTCAATATATATAACGTATTTTGAATATTTAACATTATTATCTAAATAATCTAAACTATTCATGTAATCCGTATCTTCTTTTGACAACGGCTTTTCGTTTATATAACCGCCGGAAATAGCGTTGATTGAATCCTTCTTTTCCGGTTCAGTAATGTCAGCAGCTTGTGGTTTTTGTAATATATCCTTCTGCTTAATGGTCGTATCGTTATTATTTTTATCAATTTGTGTTTCGTTTTGAGTATGTTCAGGCTTTACCTGCTCCTCAGAAGCATTCTGCTGTTTGTTTTGTGCAGTCAATTTGTTAATAGAATCGTCTGCCGATGCATCTTTTGTATGCTTTAACTGTACTTGTTCCGTATCATTTGCCGTTGTTTGTTGTAGTTTTTTTAATTTGGCTTTATACTTTTTTATGAAATTGTCATCAATATCACTATTGAATTTAACCTGTTCCTTCGGTTTTTTTGCTGAAACTTCTTCGAATAAATTACCGTCATTTTCTGTGTTATTATCATTTGTAATCTTGGATTGAAGCTGCTCAATAAAATCATTTGAAATTTCATCGTTTAATGATGCAAGCTCATTGATATCCAGAGTATCATTAATGCCAACATTATTATTTATATTTTTATTGCTCTCAGCCATTCAAATTTATTCCTTTTAAAAGAATTTTTATGTTATTATTATATATGATATTTTGATTAATGGCAATCATAAGAGAGATGGATATGAGCGTTGATATTAATAAGCTAAAAGAAGATGTTAAAAAGTTAAATAACCCAAGAGTGCTGGTGATAGGCGATTTGGCACTTGATGAAATGGTATACGGTGATACGGAGAGAATTTCAAGAGAAGCACCCGTATTAATTTTGCAACATACTCATACAAAATACATTTTAGGCGGTGCATCTAATGCGGCGCATAATGTTTCAACCTTAAATAACGGTAAAGTTAGCGTTATTGGTATTGTAGGAAAAGATTATCAGGCAGAAGATTTGAAAAATGCTTTTGAAAAAGCGAGAGTGAATTTTGAACATTTAGTTGAGGATAAAGAAAGAAAAACAATAACAAAAACAAGAATTTCAGGCTCCTGCTCTCAATCTGTAACTCAACAAATTGTTAGAATTGACAGACAAACGAATTCTCCTATATCAAAAGAATGTGAGGAAAAACTGGTTAAACAGATAGAAGCGGTTATTGCCGATTATGATGTGGTAATCCTTTCGGATTACCATATAGGTACAATAACAGATAGAATTATAGCAACCGTAACAAGTCTTGCAAATAAATATTCAATAAAGGTAATCGCAGATGCTCAAAGAAATTTAGAAAGATACAAAAATATATATTCAATGACTCCGAATCTTCCCGATACGCAAAAGCATGTCGGATTTTATATAAAAACAAAAGATGATTTTATAAAAGCAGGTAATATTTTGTTGGAGCAAACTAATGCGGAAAATATATTAATAACTTGCGGTGATAATGGTATGGTATTAATTGAGAAAGATAATAAATACACACATATACCGGTTGCCAACAAGTCAAAGGTTTTTGATGTTACGGGCGCCGGAGATACCGTTACATCAACTTATGCTCTTGCACTCGCCGCAAATATTTCGGCTATTAATTCAGCTATAATAGGTAATATAGCAGCAGGTATTGTTATAAAACAATTCGGTTGTGCTACTACAACAATTGAAGAAATATTATCAGAAATCCCTGAAAATATTTCGGTTGAATGTTAAGGAGGATATATGAAAAAATTCGGATTAGCAGATTTAATAATAATTGCGGGAGTGATAATTGCATTATTAGTGGGTTTATGTACCGTAAAACATTTTAGACAAACGGCGGATAAACAAATTGAAGCAACTTCTCAAATAGTTTTTCAGGTATTTTTAAGAGGAGTTACGGTAACGGGTGAAGAATTTCCGATTAAAGAAGGTGATAAAACATTTTTAACCATTAGAAATGTGCCTTACACAGAATTGAATGTCACAAATGTCAGTTCTATGCCCAGAAAAATCCTTTCTCCCACAGTCAAATCATTAGAAGTGCGAGATCCTTCGCAACCTGCATTGTTTGATGCCGTTGTAACAGTGAATGACATTGCAAAAATTACAAAAGACGGCGCAGTTGTCGGTGGTAATAAAATAAAAATCGGACTTCCCGTAACTATTGAAGGTGAGAAATACAGATTTAACGGAACAATATCAGATGTCAGAGTAACCTCTGATGTTAAAATTGATGATTCAGGTGAAAATAACGAAATTGGTTAAAGGCAGACTTCGTGTATATAAATAATCTTCTAAAAGGATTACAAAAATTGTTAAATCCTGTTTACAGCAGGAGTTTTGTGTTGCAAAATATTGATTATGCAATAGGATTTTGTATATTTTGCGTAATTGTTTGTTCTCTTATTGCACCATCTGATAATATAGGTTATTTTGCACTTATTTCAATTTTTTTAACTGCTGTTAAGTTGATTACAAAACCAAATGAGCAGTTTTTAATGAACAGAGCAGATAAATTTCTTTTACTATATTTTATTTTTGTTCTTATCAGCCTTGCCGGTTCGTCATTATTTTATTTGAGTTTGAAAGGCTTTTTTAAAACTTTAACTTATTTGGGGTTTTATATTTCATTTATACATTACCTTAAAGATAACAGAGGAATGTTAAAATATATTTTATTAACAATAGGGTTATCTGCATTGAGTCAGGATTTTGTAGCCGTTCAACAAAATTTTCAATCCGTATCGGAAATTTCAGGCTGGCAAGATATGTCAAGATTGAATCCTGAGGAAGTTATGACCAGAGTTTATGGAACTTTGAAACCGTATAATCCGAATCTCTTTGGCGGATATATGTTATCTGTTCTTCCTGCGACTTTGATTGCCGTATTTTTACCCCTTAGAAACAAGCATTATAAAACAGCATTTATTGGCTTTTTATGTTTTATTATGACATGTATAACTGTTATATTGACAGGATGCAGAGGAGCTTATGTCGGACTTTTTGTTGAATTAATTTTATTAAGTATTTTTACATATAAAATGCTTTCACCTCTATATAAAAAAATATACAAAGCTTTTTTGACATTTGTATCATTGATTACATTTTTTGTTGTTATAATTCTTCCTCCTCTAAGGGCAAGAATATTTTCTATTTTTGCATTCCGAGGTGACAGTTCAAATTCGTTCAGGTTTAATGTTTATAATTCATGCATGCAAATATTTAAAGATAATTGGCTGTTAGGAATAGGTTGCGGTAATCAAAATTTTAGAGAAATATATGGTTTATATATGAAAACCGGCTTTGATGCACTGAGTGCATATAATATTTATCTGGAAACCGCCGTTGAAAGCGGAATATTTGCTTTGTTGAGTTTTCTTGCATTCTTATATCAAAATCTTTCAAATGCAATAAAATATATTTCTAGAAAATGTAATATAAAATCACTGTATTTGATTATAGCGGTTGTATCACTAGCAGGCATGCTTGTGCATGGGTTTGTGGATACAGTATTCTTTAGACCGCAAATACAGTTTATATTTTGGATTATGATTGGAATAATCAGGGTGCTTATATGATTGAAAATAAGATAAAAAATATCAGAGATACGCTTAACAAATATGCATATAATTATTATGTTCTTGATAATCCTATTGTTAGTGATTTTGAGTATGATACATTGTACAAAGAACTTGAAGCATTAGAAAAGGAATATCCGCAATTTGTAACACCCGATAGCCCGACACAAAGAGTTGGAGGAATAAGTACAGGATTCAAGGAGCATAAACATAAATATCGCTTATACAGTTTGGATAATACATATAATGCTGACGAACTTCGAAAATGGTATGAACGTATTCAAAAAGAGTTTTCAGAAAAAGTTGAACTTGTATGCGAATTAAAAATTGACGGACTTGCAATAGCATTGACTTATCATGACGGACTTTTTATTCAAGGCGTGACAAGAGGAGACGGAATTATAGGGGAAGATATTACACAAAATCTTAAAACAATTAAAGCAATCCCTCTTAGATTGTTTTCAACGGAATTTGAAAAGGATAAGATATTTAATCCTGATGTGGAAGTTAGAGGTGAAATTTACATGCCTAAAACTTCTTTTGAAAAATTAAATGAAGAAAACTTACGGAACGGAGAAAAAGTTTTTGCAAATCCAAGAAATGCCGCAGCAGGTTCTTTAAGGCAGTTAGATAGTTCAATAACTGCAAAACGTGATTTGTCAATGTTTACATATACTGCAATAATTGAAAAAGCAGGCGAATCGCCAAAAACTCATTGGGATTCTATACAATATATAAAGAAGCTTGGATTTAAAACGAATCCGCATATAAGGTTAGTAGATGATATTGAGGGTGCAATTCAATTTTGTAAAGACTGGGAAACTAAACGATTTGAGCTTGATTATGCAACGGATGGCGTAGTCATAAAAGTTAACAGATTCGATTATCAAAACGAACTTGGTTTTACATCTCGTGCACCGAAGTGGGCAACTGCTTTTAAATTCCCACCTGAGGAAATAAGCACTCGGCTTCTTGATATAGAGCTTGGCGTTGGTAAAACAGGAGCAGTTACACCTGTAGCCGTTTTGGAACCTGTTAATCTTGCAGGAAGTGTTGTTTCAAGAGCAAGTTTACATAATTTTGATGAAATAAAACGGTTAGATGTAAGAATTGGGGATAGGGTTTTAATAAAAAAAGCTGCTGAAATTATACCAAAAGTTATAAAAGTGTCTGATACGGATGAACATTTTAATTTGCCCGAGTATGTCCCGCCTTATGAATGTCCTGAATGTTGTTCAAAATTAGTCGTAAGGGATGGTGAAGTGAATTTATATTGCGAAAATCCTGAATGTCCGGCTGTTTTAAAAGCAAAATTGGAATACTGGGTTTCAAAAGAGGCAATGGATATAGATTTTATAGGACCATCTGTTATAGCACAATTATTTTCGTTAGGACTTGTAAGGACACCTGTTGATTTTTATAAATTGACTTATGAAGATTTTTTAAAACTCGATTTGGTTAAAGATAAATCTGCTACAAATATGTATAATTCAATACAGGAAAGCAAGATGAAACCTTTATCAAAATTTGTAACGGCTCTTTCAATAAAAATGGTAGGAAAAGAAACGGCAGAAATCCTTGTCAATGAATTTGAGTCGCTTAATGATATTATAAATGCTTCAATAGAGGATTTAGCTAAAATTGACGGTATTGGGGATAAAATTGCTAATGGTATTTATGAATTTTTCAGAGATGAAAAAAATATAAAAATGATAGAAGAATTTAAAACTCTTGATTTTAAACTTGAAAATGTTATGCAAAATAAGACAAATGAACTTGAAGGGCAAACTTTTGTTTTAACAGGAACATTAAATAGCATGACAAGAGATGAAGCCGGTGATAAAATAAAAATGAAAGGTGGAAAAACATCGTCTTCTGTTTCTAAAAAAACATCTTATGTCATAGCAGGTGCTAATCCCGGTTCAAAATTGGACAAAGCTGAAAAATTAGGTGTTATAATATTGAATGAGGAAGATTTTTTAAAACTAATAGGTGAAGGTTAAATGAAACACAGTATGAATGTAATAGAAATAAGAGGAATTCGGGGAATGATAATGGCAGGATGTGCATTGTGTTGTCTTGCGGTAGGATTTATAGTTTTTCCGGGGTGGATATTAATGCATGTTTGGAACTATTTATCACCGTTTGCCGTAAACATTCCGTCAATTGGAATTATTCAAGGTGTATTGCTTTGGGCGATTATTATTGCAGGGTATTTAGCTTTTAGAAAAAATCCTCTTATTGTGTGCGTTAAGTCACCAAAAGGTTTGAGCGAAGAGGAACTAAAATCTGTTTTTGCCGATTTAAAAGAAAGTAGAAAAGACGATTTAATATTAAAATCAATGTTAAAAGCAAGGGAAACAGAATTAAAACTAAAATCTGACGAATTAAAAAGCTCAGAGTCGGAAGACACAGCAACAACCAATCAAAAAGAATAGTTTTGTTTTATTTTAAAATGTACATAATGTGCAGATTACGGTAAAATATTCGCATTATTTGTGTATAATATTGTCCAACTGCCTGTTTTATATGTTTTATAGGTTTTAAAATTGTTTTTTATATAATTTTCCAAAGAATTTCTTATGCTTGAGAATGTAATAAACATTTCCGGAATAATTTTTATTTGTGCTTCATAAATCATGTTTTGAGGAATAAAACTGACACTATCCAAGAATACAATTGCAACACTTTCGTTTTTATTAGTTTTATCAAAAATTTTTTCAGGATGTTCTTTATAATCAAATCTGTTAATTTTACTTATATGCATAAGCTTTGAGTTTGTTTTAAGATATCTTTTAAACCTATCAGGTGAATAATATGTAAATACAATATTATTTGGATTAAGCTTATTTAATATCACAGCAGGCAGTTTATTCCCCTCGATTCTTGTGATTTTTGCGGGATAATATGGTGTGTAGATTGCAAGTAAATTTATAATTATAAATGTATAGAATAATACGGTTTTAATTTTATTGTTATCATCAAATCCGATTGAAACAGATAATATTAATATTGGTAAAATTTCGATTGAATATTTTGTTATAAATACAAATTTACCTGTCATTGCAAATACTGACAAAATAAATATAAATATAAAAGAAATCAAAAGCAGTTCTTTAATTTTTTTAAATCCGCTAATAATTCCAATAAGTCCTATTAATGTTGGTATTGTTATCAAAAAGGTAAATATAGCTTCTTTTTTATAAAAAAAAGTTAATGGTGCATTTATGTGGTTTGTTAATATTGGTGAAAAGAAATCACTAAATAAAAACATAATATTTGTATAAGAAAATATTCCCCACCACTGCGAAGATGGGCTTTGTCTTAAAATATTCAATCCGAATGGTAATACTGTTAATGAAATTATTAAGAGTGCCAATAACAGTTTTTTAGAAGCAAGTTTTTTCTTATACGCAAGGTAAACTGTTGTGAGAAATATAAAAATTATGCCTAAAACATGGGTAAATATTAAAATTATTGAACTTATAATATACAAAGTAATATTCTTTTTTGTCATATTTTTAATAGAACGAATAAGAAAAAGCAATGTTATTGATGAAAGTAAAAATACAAGTGAATATAATCTGACTTCTTGTGAATAATATACTAAAAACGGTAATATAGAAGTTATTAAGGCAGAATACTTTGCACATCTTTCAGAATATTCTTTGCCTACAAGATACATAACCGGAATTGCAAGTACAGATGGAACAACAGAAGATAATCTTAGAATTGTATCACTGCATAAATAGAATGGTTTCAAATACAAATAATACAACGGCATGTGGCACTGTTTTATTATTTCCTGAAAAAATCCGTCCCTAAACGGTGTTGATGCAACAAGCCAGCTTACATATTCATCATTCCACAAGCCTTCCGGTTTAACTATATTTGTTATTCTGAGAACAAAACCCAGTAATGTAATAAGAAAAATATACAAATTTTGCAACTCCTCGTCTGTTATTGTACAATAAATCAAAAGGAGTGTAAAATTGACAAAGCTTATTGTTCAGATACCTTGTTTCAATGAAGAAGAAAATCTTTTAACAACACTTAATTCTATTCCAAAATTAATAAACGGGATAGATGAAATTGAAATTTTAGTTATTAATGACGGTTCAACTGATAATTCTTCCGAAATAGCTCGTTCGTTTGGAGCATCTTTAATTGAAATTAAACAAAATAAAGGATTGGCAAATGCGTTTAGAATAGGTATATCAGAAGCATTATCAAGAGGTGCTGATATAATTGTAAATACTGATGCTGACAATCAATATTGTGCGGATGATATAGAAAAACTTATTGCTCCGATATTGAAGAAAGAAGCGGATGCCGTTGTCGGTGCAAGAGATATTATGAATATTAAAGAATTTTCACTACTGAAAAAAATATTTCAAAAATTGGGGTCTGCTGTACTAAAATATCTTTCTTCCACGGATGTAGATGATGCACCAAGCGGATTTAGGGCGTTTTCACGAGAATCGGCTTTAAAAATAAATGTTTTTGATAATTATACATATACGATGGAAACACTTATTCAGGCAGGTGCTAAGGGGATTAAAGTTGTGTCCGTACCAATTAGAGTTAATCCAAAATTGAGAGAATCCAGATTATTTAACAATATTTTCAGTTATATATTTAAGTCAATAAAAACTATATTAAGAATGTTTATTGTGTACAGACCGTTTAGATTCTTTGCTACGATTGCTTCTGTTTCAGGTATTATCGGATTAATTCTTGTTCTTAGGTTTTTATATTACTTTTTTAACGGTTTTGGCAACGGACATGTTCAATCATTGATTTTTGCATCAGTATTTTTAATCGCTTCTGTTCAAATTTTTATTATTGCAATAATTGGTGATTTAATGTCAATTAACAGAAAACTTCTTGAAGATATACAAATCAGATTAAAAAAAATTGAATTAAAAAAATAATTTAACCGCAAAAAAAAACCTCTTGAATAAGAGGCGAGGGGAAATTAGTTAATAGGTATACACTTCACATTATGTTTTTAGAGTTAATTCTTTTTTAAGTAAACTTCGGAGCGGCTTCTTGTGCCTGTCTGTCCGCAAGTTGCTTATATGATTCTAATTGTTTTTGCTTCATTGTTAATCGTTGTTGCAGAGAATTAAGTTCAAGCTGAATTTCTTTTTCCTTTTCGTTCATAACAGTAACTTCTTGTTGTTTTAATGCTTTCAGTGCTTCTTGCTTGAATTGATTATATGCACTCATTTGAATCTGCATATCCATCATTGGATTGCCGGTTATAGGCACTCGTCCCATCATTCGCATCATCTGTAAATTCTGCATTGCACTCATTGAACTTGCCTGATCAGAATACTGTGCAAACAATGATGCCCTCGGTATTAATTCGGAAGACAATCCCGCTATATTACTTAAACTCATGTTGGTAGATCCGCCGAGCCTTCCTGCATATTTTGTATAATGCTCTAGCTGGGTGTGTTTATCCATCACTTGCTTTTCAAGTGTATGTATTTCACGTGTTAATCTCTGGACCATCCAGAATGCTACGAACATAATAAACCTACCTAACTTATTTAACTAACCTTTGTAAAATTAAATTAACCTTTTCTAACCTTACATGTATATAAAGTATTTTTGTTATTTAAAATTGCCTTTTTTATTTTATTATGTTAAGTTTTGTAAAGATTAGTTTTATATAAACTGCCAAGATATAATAATAACAAGGAGAATTGTAAAATGATTAAAGATGAATTATTAAATGCTGAATTATATTATAGGTTATCAGAAAGATTAAAAATCGGTTTTGAATGGTTAAAAAATACTGAGTTAAATGAAATTAACGATGGGAAATATAATATAGAAGGTGAAAATGTATATGCTAATGTGCAAACTTATGAAACAAAAGAAGATGCAAAATATGAAGCACATCAAAAATATATTGACATTCAATATATGATAAAAGGTGAAGAAAAAATAGGGGTTTGTGCTTTAAAAGATTGCAATTTATGTATTGAATATGATGAAAATAAAGACATTGAATTCTTAAATAACAATAATAAAGATAATTGGCAATTCTTAAATGAAGGAGAGTTTTTGGTATTATTTCCAAATGATGCTCATAAACCGTCAATCAGTTTAAATAATAAACTTGTTGTAAAAAAAGCAGTTGTTAAGGTCAAAATAGACTAAAAATATATAGTTGATAATTACTGTCATGAAATCTGTTACATTAATCCGTTGTATTATTGATTATGTATTGTTGTTATTGTATCCTAATGTATAAAGGAGAGTGCTTTTATGACGGTTATTGAAAAAATTGTTGAAATTAATGATGTATTGAAAGGAATTAAAAACAGAACAATATTTACTTTTCAATCAAGAAAATGTTCCAAAAAAAATTTAACTAATGAAAGAAAAAAAAAAGAAAAAGACATGGAATATTTAAATTCAAATTTTGAATCAACCAGCCAAGAAAACGATTTTAATGAATATTTAGCAACGCTTGGTGCAAAAAATCTCTCCTTGAACCAAATGGAAAAAGTATTCTTACCTTATATTTTTGAAAGAAATATAGATGGAAAATCAATACTTCAAATGTTTAAAGAAAATGGTTGTCAAAATGAAGAAATAGTTGACGGTTTTATTAAATCTGTTTCTTTTGTATTTGAA
>JAKSUR010000041.1 GCA_024408765.1 bacterium
ACTCGGATACTTCGGTAAAACGCCATGTGAACCTGATCCCGAGCTTGTAAAATGGGCTGAAGAAAAAACAGGACTTAAACCTACAACGGAAAAAGTTGTTGATATAAACGAAAAAGATCCTGAAAAAGGTGTAGAGGCCGCAAAACAAAGATTACAAGCGGCAGGTTTGCCGATTACCGATGAAAATATCTTTATCGCAGCCGCTTGCAAAGACGGTAACGTGGATAAAGGCATTGATTTCTTACTTGGAAAAGGTCAAATTTCTGTTAATAAATCCGCAAATAAACCTGCACAAGCACAAGCATCTTCAACAGGCGAATATACAATAAATGTCAACGGTAAAAAATATGCCGTTAAACTTGAAGGGGACAGCAAAGCAACCGTTAACGGAAAAACTTATGATATAAATGTAAAGTCGGGTATTGAGTCTAAGTCATCAACTTCATCAGGTGATGGAGAGGAAGTAAAGGCAGGACTTCCCGGTAATGTATTGCGTATTGAAGTTTCAGAAGGCGATTCCGTTTCGGAAGGTGATGTACTTCTTGTAATAGAAGCTATGAAAATGGAAACAGAAATTAAAGCTCCAAAATCCGGAACAATTTCATCAATTTTGGTTTCGCAAGGTGATAAAGTTGTTACAGGGCAAGGCTTGGTAACAATCGGTTAGGAATTAAGGAGGTAAATAATGACAATTGATATACAAAGCGGTTTAACTTCCTTGTGGAATTCAACGGGTATAATGAATTTTATACAACCTGCAGATTCAAGTCTTAATTGTGTTGAAAATTTCTTACACATGTACGGTATGCCGTTAATGATTGTAATATGTTTATTCTTATTATGGTTGGGTATAAAAAAACAATTTGAGCCGTTGCTTTTAGTACCTATCGCATTTGGCGGTCTGATTGCGAATTTTCCTTGTGATCACAGTTTTCAAGCTTTTGTTTATAAAGTAGGTATTGATCCGGCAATCGGAATATTTCCACTTATAATATTTATGGGAGTAGGTGCAATGACAGATTTTGGCCCGTTGATAGCAAATCCTAAAACAGCATTGCTCGGTGGCGCAGCTCAATTTGGTATCTTCGGAGCATTGCTTCTTGCTTTATGTTTAGGGTTTACGCCTGCCGAAGCCGGTGCAATAGGCATCATTGGCGGTGCAGATGGCCCGACCTCAATCTTCGTCACTTCAAGACTCGCCGAACACTTGCTTCCTGCAATTGCGGTAGCTGCATATTCATATATGGCATTAGTTCCTGTAATACAACCTCCTATTATGAAGCTTTTGACTACAAAAGAAGAACGTATGATTCAAATGACTCAATTAAGAGAAGTTTCAAAAAGAGAAAAAATTGCATTTCCGCTTGTTGTACTGATATTATGCGCAATACTTCTTCCTGATGCTTGTCCGCTTGTAGGTATGCTCACGTTTGGTAATTTATGTAAAGAATGTGGGGTTGTTGACAGACTTTCCGATACTATGCAAAATGCATTGATTAATATAATAACAATATTTTTAGGACTTGCAGTCGGTTCAAAGCTTTCTGCCGATAAGTTTTTAACTCTGGAAACTCTTAAAATCTTATTGTTGGGTATAATCGCATTTTCACTTGCAACAGCAGCGGGTGTAATTATGGCTAAATTAATGAATTGTTTCTCAAAAACAAAGATTAATCCGCTTATCGGTTCGGCAGGTGTTTCTGCTGTACCTATGGCAGCAAGGGTTTCGAACAAAGTAGGATTGGAGGCTAATCCTCAAAACTTCTTGTTAATGCATGCAATGGGACCGAATGTTGCAGGTGTAATAGGTTCTGCGGTTGCAGCCGGTGTATTATTATCGCTTTGTCACTAATAATTAAATAATAACAAATATTAAAGCCTGTTTTGATTAAAACAGGCTTTTTATATACACAAACACATAACTTGAGATATATTTATAGTATATTTGTAAAATTATCATAGTCAATAATATTAAATAATAATTTTAGAAATTTTAATTTTTCTTCATCCTCTTTTTGTTAAGATTTTTTAACATTACTGTTTAAAACCTTCACTTTATAAGCTTTAAATAGTATTATAGTCTTATGATTAATCTATCGGAGTTATATTCGGATGTTCCACCGACAAAACTAAGAAATATTGATGAAAAATTTTGTCCGGCAGATACATCAAAGTTTTGGAAAATAGTAGGTGATTTTATTTTTTCCGGAATGCTTAAAAACCGTTTTTATGCCTTCCGATATAAAGGTGCTGAAAAATTTTTACAAAAAGAGCCGAACGTACCTGTTATTATGTATGCACCACACTCAAATTGGTGGGATGGCATAGTCGGATATATGCTTTGCAGTTTTGTATGTCATAATGAACTGAGGCTTATGGTTGAGGAATTAAAGAGATTTCCGATTTTAAGACATGCCGGTTGTTTCAGTGTAAATAAGAAATCTCCGCAAGCTTCTATGGAAGCTATAAAATATGCAATTAATGAACTTGCTAAACCAAAATGTAACTTGTATATTTTTCCGCAGGGAATTATTAAACCGCCGAATTTCAGACCAATTGAATTTCAAACAGGCCTTGCTTATATGGCTGAAAAAGCCGCAAAAAAATATGGAAAAGTTTTTTTGCAACCGATTGCTGTGAATTACTTTTTCTTGCGTGATAACAGGCCGGAGGTGTTTGTTGAATTAGGTGAAAGAATAGAAGTTACGTCAGAAACAAAAATTGACAGAAAAGCCTTTACGGAATATCTTGCTAATAATCTTCAAGAACTTTGTGATAATCAATTTCAAGACATAAGCCACGCAAAATTTGACGGATATGATACGCTGTTTCAACAACGTCTTAAATGGTACAGAAGAATTGAACAAAGATTAAAAGATTGGGGTATTAAGCGTAAAAAGAACAAAGCTTAAATATCTGTTCTGTATTGAAGCGCTTGTGTGATGTGTTCTGACTTTATATTAATTTGACCGTCTAAATCGGCGATTGTGCGTGCAATTTTTAGGACTCTGTTGTATCTTCTGCCCGAAAGTTGATACTTTTGAGAGGCAAGTTTCATTATATCAAGTGCTTTTTCATCAAGTTTACAATATTTTTTAACCAAATTTGCACTTAATTCTGAATTCGTTAAAATATTCTCATCTTTATATCTTTCAGCCTGAATTTTCCTTGCCTTAACAACTCTTTCACGAATTTTTGCAGAAGATTCGGCTTCAATTTTGTTGTTAACTAATTCTTCCGTAGAAAGCCTCGGAACATTTATTATCAAATCTATTCTGTCCAATAACGGGCCGGAAAGTCTTGATTTGTATCGTTGTACTTGAACATCCGTACAAGTGCATTGTTTTTCTCGGTCGCCTAAATAACCGCAAGGGCAAGGATTCATTGCTCCTAATAACATAAAGTTGCAAGGATATTTAACGGATAATTTTGAACGAGAAATAACAACTTCGCCGTCTTCCAAAGGCTGTCTTAAAACCTCCAATACTTGTCTTGGAAATTCTACCATTTCGTCTAAAAATAAAACACCTCTGTGAGCAAGAGTAATTTCACCCGGTTTAGGATTTGTACCACCACCTATTATACCGTTTGGTGAGGCTGTGTGGTGGACTGCTCTATAAGGGCGTTTTGTCATTAAAGGTTCATGTTTGCTTAATAGTCCACAAATACTGTATATTTTAGTCAACTCTAGGGCTTCTTTAAGTTCTAACGGAGGAAGAATTGATGCCATACATTTTGCCATCATTGTTTTGCCCGAACCCGGAGAACCGGTCATCAAGATATTATGACTGCCGGCGGCTGCAATTTCTAATGCTCGTTTTGCTTTTTGTTGACCTTTTACGTCTTTAAAATCGTATGAATATTCTTGGTTTGAATGTTCTTCCAAGTATTTATTAATATCGACATAAGTTTCATTTATTTTTTCGCCTTCAAAATGTCTTACTAGCGATTGAAGGTCTTTAACTCCGTAAATTTTTACATCTTGTACAAGTGCTGCTTCTTTTGCATTGTCAACCGGAACAAAAAATGTATTAACACCAACCTCTTTAAGTCCTGCAACAAGCGGTAAAACTCCGTTAATAGCTCTTAAAGACCCGTCTAATGAAAGTTCACCGATAAATGCTGTGCTATCACTATCGGGAATTTCAATACCTTGTTCTTTTAAAATGCCTACGGCAATAGGAAGGTCAAAGTTTGTACCTTCTTTTCTAATATCAGCAGGAGCAAGGTTTACAATAACTTTTCCTTGCGGGAATGTAAATCCTGAATTTTTTATTGCCGAATGTACTCTTTCCCGTGCTTCGTTTACCGAATTGTCAGGCAGTCCGACAATACTCATTGAAGGAAGTGAATTTGAAACATCAACCTCCACTTCAACTTTATATGCGTTAATTCCAACATTAGTGGCTGTAATAGCTTTTGTAACCATAGATTGATTATAATACGAATTTTGTTTGATAACAACAGTAAGTTAAATTGATGACAAATATTGAAAATAAATCTATAATACAGATATGTACGAAACTATATCTCAATATTTGGAATATTTAGAGCTTGAAAAAGGACTTTCTTTTAACACAATTGATTCTTACAGAAGGGATTTGTACGACTTTGCAGAATATTCAGAAAGTGATATTACACAAATTGACCGAACTATATTATCCTCATTTATCAGGTATTTAAAAGAAAAAAGTCTTGCACCGACAAGCGTAATAAGAAAAATTGCATCTTTGAGGGGATTTTTTAAATGGGCTTATTCTATGGAAATAATTAAATCGAATCCTGCTTTGACTCTTGAACAGCCAAAAATTCCGCAAAGACTTCCGAAGGTGATATCCTTAAATGAAATAGAAGAAATGTTGCATTCCGACTTAAATCCGCTGCAAGCTGTTATAATGGAGCTTTTATACAGCTGCGGATTGAGAGTTTCCGAACTTGTTAATTTAAAGCTTTCTGATATAGATAAAACATCAAAATATTTAAGATGTTTCGGTAAAGGTTCAAAAGAGCGGATTATACCTATTGGTAAAAAAGCCGTTGAAAAATTAAATGAATATTTACCTGAGCGTGAATTTTTAGTAAAAAAATATAACCTTGATACAAAAAGACTTCTTATTTTAGAATCAGGAAGATTTATTAACAGGCAAGATGTATACACATTTATTCATCAAAAAGGAAAATCTATTCACAAAAACATATCACCGCATACTCTCAGGCATAGTTTTGCGACGCATTTGCTGGAAAACGGTGCGGATTTAAGAGTTGTGCAAGAATTATTAGGACATAGTGATGTTTCAACAACTCAACTTTATACGCATGTAAGTAAAAAACGCTTAAAAGATGTTTATTTTAGTATAAATGATGATTAAGTATAAAGAAGCGGTCGGATTTTGAATAAAATCCGACCGTTGGTTTATTTTTGGTTGATATTTATGCTGCCAGATATACAAGATTTTCCCAATTTTTTCTATCTTTTGCATTTATAATCTTAGCAATCTTTTCTTCGTTTACTGCCATAATATTTTCGTACACTGCTGTTGAATTGTTAAGTGTTGTACATTTTCCATCTTTTTCCATAATCAGTTTAAGGATATTACCATTTTTATCAACTTCGCAACCTTTAATTGTATAACCGTTTGAAGAGATATTAAGACTTCTAAGATTAACTGTTGCACCGTCAGCAAGTTGTAGTTTATTTATATCTTTTGCACTACCTTTACTAAATACTTCCAAAGCGTTTTTAAATCCGGGATTAACTTTGCATTCACGAATAATATAAGGATTATTCATATCTACCGGGAAATATTGGCTTACACAACTCTTTAATTCAGGTGTGCCATTCTTCATTATAAAGTTTGATACCAAACCTGTTTCTTTGTTTGTGTTGCGTATGCAAACTTTTTCAAGGTTAGATAAATCTACTTTTCCATTTAGAACCTCTTCAATATAATTAGTAATCCGTTCTGACATATTATCATCAACATTATCAAGCTTTTTACCATCTTTGATTACAGTATAACCATTTTTGTTGTTCCATACTACTTTATGGGTTATCTGCTTTGAGTCATTCTCTATATCAAAAACAAAACTTCTGAGTTCATTGCCTTCATTGAGCAAGCCCGGAGTTTCGATTCCTCCTTTGATAAGTGATTTAGCATCAGGTGCACTTAAACCAATACTAGCAAGACCATCTCCGTTTGGCATTATATTCTTTCTTCCGGGGATTGTTACGACCTTTTGACTATTCATCATTCTTAATGTAGCTTGTTCTTGTTGAGCGCCTTTACCAAAGATTGTTTTTATGCCTTCCCAAGTTCTTTTAAGTCCCTGTTCCGTAGCGGGGCCTCTTCTGTGACCTGCAATACATAATGCCGTTGCACCGACGGTTAGAATTCCTCCAAGTACCAACCCTGCATTGCTTTTCTTTTCTGCGACCGGAGCAGAAGCATTTGAAGTCGCAGGTGTTGAAGCTGTTGTTCCTGCTGAGGAAATATTTGAACCGCCTTTGAAAGCCACGTTGTATGGATACTGCATTTGATAAGCTCCTACCGGAGTTTGCATTGCTTGTGCGAAATAAGCATAGTCCATCGGACTCATAGATGGTATTCCTACCGGATTGATGTAATCAGCCATAAAATACCTTACCTTTCGTATACCTTTAAAATTAACCTTACATATATAAAGTATTTTTGTTTTTAAAAATTGCCTTTTTAAAAATTTCCCCTTTACAAAACTTAATAAATACACATCCCACTATTCATAGAACTATCGATCACTCTTTAAGGTAAATTTTTGTAAATTTAAGTTAAAAAACCCTAAAGTTTTGCATAAAAATTGCCGATAAACATGCAAAGTATCGAAATATCGGAGGGAATATGTCACATTTTGGAGATTCGTTTAATATAACAAGAGCACTTTCTTCACCTTCTTATGCAAAAACGATTTGGTGTAATTACATGCACTGGAAGAAAGACGGTCTTTCCCCGGAAAAAATTGAGGAAGAGTATGGCGTATCAGCAGAGGACATAGGACAAATTGAAACACGATGGCAGAATAAACTGGCTTCTTGGAAGTCAAGTACAGCTCTTGATGAAAACAAATATATAATAGATGATAGTGATTCCTCTTGGGATGATGCGTACAAGAGAGGTCAAGAATCCATACAAAAAACAACCGGTTACGAAGGCACACAAGGACAGAAAAACGGACAAATTTGGAATAATGTCGGTCAAGGTGCGGCTCTCGGTGCTCGTGTAGCAGCGTCCGCATGCAAAGGATTGATTAATGGCGCAACAACTGAATTTGGAGGGAAGTTAACTAGTAAAATTGTAGAAAAAACTTTTAAGAAAACCGGTAAATGGACTCCTGCGGTTCAAGATAAAGCTGAGAAACAAGCCGGTGACGGCGCATTTATACTAATAGCTTGTGCATTAGATGGTGTTAGTGCGGCAACATACAGAATTGCAAAACCAAATGATAAGCAACACAATGTCGTAAAAGAACTTGCTGTAGATATGGGTAACCAGATGAATAGTACCGTAGGGGCACAAGCAAATCTTCTTGAATTGGATGAAAACAACATGGCACTCGGAGATGAAGCCAATGCAGGCATAGAAGAAGCAAACACGGATATTGTTGATACAAAAACGGAATATGATTTTTATAGGGATGCTCTTGAATATCTTGAAAAAGAAAAAACGCAAGGACATGAGTTTACGGAAGATGAAACCGAATTATATGAAGAATGTATTAAATATATGACAGAAAACACTGAAGATGTTGAAATGACGCAAGAAGAAGCCGGATCAAGAATAAGCGAAATCCATGATGAGATGGCAAACACACAAGAAGAATATGATGCTCAGGCAGAAACAATTGCAAGCGTTGAAGGCGTAACTGATTATGCCGCAAGTATTGATAAAACTCAAAAAACACTCTGCTATGTTGAAGGCGGTATTCAAACAGCAAGTGCAGGTTTTGCTGGAATAGATGCTTATAAAGCCGGTTCAATGGCAGCATCAACGGGTTGGTGCGGACTCGGTGTGGCTTATGGCGCAGCCGCTGCTGTAGCAGGTGTAGCGGCAGCGAGTGACGTATGTGCGGCAACCGAGCAATTCAACTGGGCAGAAGAAGCCGGCAAGCTAGTTAAATCACGTGAAGGCGTTGAAAAAGCGAACGCAGAATCACTCGTTTCATACGACGAAAACATAGATCATTATGCTTTATATATGGAAGATGTTGAGGGTTTAGAACTTATAGATCCTGATGATATGGAAGCACCGACCGAAACAGATACTTCATCAAATGGCACAGAGAATCTTGGCGACCCGAACAACCCTGATGATCCGAATGACCCGAATAAGAAAAAGTAAGGTGCAAAAATTGCACCAGGCAGGAGGGCAGGAGGGCAGAAACCCAACCTGCAACTTCATCATAAGAAAACTCCTCACCTTTATGGTATATTTTACCATTTCCTTTCGTTAGTGTATTACTTTCTTTGCTTATGGTAGCATCTGTACATTTGCTGTTTTTGCAATCATTTAAAAAACTTTTTGAGTTAATTTGCAGTATGTAAATTTAATCAATTGGCAAATCAATTTTTGCTTGCTAAAAAGAGGAAATTTCTATTTTGCTCCTACATTTTAAACTTGTACCCTTGTAATCATAAATTGTATAATGTATACTTTAGATAGATTTGGAGTTAGGTTTGAAGAAATTATCACTTGCAATATATTGGCACATGCATCAACCTGTGTATGAAATTGAAGGTACTTATTTAATGCCTTGGTCAAGATTGCATGCTATCAAGGATTATCTTGATATGGTGATTGTTTTGGAAAAATTTCCAAAATTAAAACTTAATCTTGATATCGTGCCATCATTGGTTGATACATTGATTGATTATTCTGACGGAGTTAATGATATTCATTCAGAACTCTCAGTTATGGATATTTCCGAAATCTCAGCGGAAGAAAAAGCTTTTATTTTACAAAATTTTTTCAGTCCTAAGTTTGAAACAATGGTATATAAAAGTGAACATTATAAAGCATTATTTGAAAAGCGTTTTGCAAACGATGTTTGTAATCCGGATGATTTTGATAATCAAGAAATATCTGATTTAATGGCTTTGTTTAATCTTGTCTGGATTGATCCGATTCATTACGAAAGATATCCGAGATTAAAAGAATTATGGGTTAAGCAATATAATTATTCAAAAGAAGATAGAATCGAAATAATTGATATTCACAGGCAAATTATCAGTGAAATTATACCGACTTATAAAAAATATATTAATGAAGGCAGGCTTGAAATTACAGCAAGTGCGTATCATCATGCAATTTTGCCTATCTTAATTGATTTAAAAACAACTTTGAAACACGCTCCGACTACAACAGGCTTGCCTGATATGTTGAATATGAAAGACACCGCAATTTTGCAAATAAGATTAGCCTTGAATAGAATTGAAGAAGTTTTTGGAGTTCGTCCAAAAGGCTTTTGGCCTCCTGAATTGTGTGTATGTCCAAAAACTCTGGCACTTTTGGCAAAAGAAGGTATTAAGTGGACTATTTCTGATGAAAGAGTGCTTTCTGATTCCATAAATTTTTCTTTTGTAAGAGATTTTAACGGTAATTTGAGCGATCCGTACCATTTATTAAAAGTTTATGAATATCAATCAAAAAACAGTAATATTGATATAATTTTTAGAGATCGTTCTATTCCGAATTTGATAAATTTTGAATATGCTGAAATTAATTCCAAAATGGCGGCAGAGGATTTGTATAACAAAATAAAAGTTATACAAAACAAATTGCTTGTTTCGCCTGATAAAACTCATCTTTTGACAATTGCTCAAGATGGTGAAAATTGTTGGGAAAATTATGAAAATGACGGAAATGATTTTTTGAATGATTTTTACTCTTTGCTTGAAAATGATAATACCATTGAAACAGTTTTAATATCAGACTATGTTGAAAAAGATGAATATAAAAAGCCTCTGAATAAAATAAGCATTGGTTCAAGTATTGACAAAACCTTTAAATATTGGATAGGTGAAGAAACTAAAAACAAAGCATGGGCATATTTAAAACATGCAAAAGATACATTTGACAAAGTAATTGAGTCACAATATGGTGATTCTAATATTAAAAACGCACTTCATGAATTGATGATTGCCCAATCAAGCGACTGGTTTTGGTGGTACGGTGAACCTAACAATTCAGGACAGGATTTTGTGTTCGATTATATGTTCAGAGAACATTTGAAAAATGTATATGTTGCTTTAAATATTGAATATCCTGAATATTTGAATGACTCTTTAATTACTAAAATAGAAATTCCTTTCAAACGTCCGACAAGAAAAATTTCACCAAAAATGGACGGTTTAATGACGAGCGATAAAGATTGGTATAATTCAGGATTAATAAGTCTTTTGGACGGGCCTGTTCATAGGGAGAATAAAAATATTGATAAGATTCACTTTGGTTGTGATGACAAAAAAATGTATTTTAGGTTGCATTTGAACAAAAATTCAAGTGAAATGAATTTTGCCGAAAGGATTAATCAGTTTTATATTTATGTAAGAAATGCAACCCGTGCAGGAGCAAGAGCTTATATAAGGTTAATTAGCAAAACGGACAATCCGTATCCGATTTTAAGCGAAAAATTTGAAAAAGAACTTACACTGACTCTTATTAAGGACACCCTCTATCCGCCGAGATTATCTTCTTGTTTGCATCAAAATATGTGGACTCTTACAAATCCCGAAGGTGTGAATATGGTTTATAACGACGTTATTGATCTTTCAATACCGTTCGATACAATCGGAGTTAATCATGGTGAGGTAGCGGAGTTTTTTATTGCCAACACTGATTCAGGAGTTAAAAACACTTATATTCCTCACGAAGTAATACTTTCAATGATGAGAGGATAAAAAGTTTTATAATAGTACAAATATTACGAAAAATAACAATAATCATGATATTATTGGATTTTAAAAATGTTTAATTTATAATCATGTGAGTAAACTTATGTGAGGGAGTATACAGATGAATAATGAAAGTGTTGGGAAAAAAATAGTTGAAGCATTAAAAAAACAAGCTGAAACCATGGACTTAGAAAACAATTCTGATGATGTGTCGCTTTTTGATGACACACCTGCAAAGAATGAAAATTTTATAAACAGTTCTCAAAATGATGATATTTTTGCAGAATCGGAACAGGAGTCAAAATCAAACTTTTTTGATGATATTGAAACGGAAAAAGAACCGGCTTTTATTTCTGATTCGAAAATTCAATTATCAGAAATTGAATCGGCAACTGATAGTTTTGAAATGCCTTCCAATATTTTAGTTTTGAAAAAATTGATTTCACAACTCCCAAGCGGTGTTTCCAGACATACCGGTGCTCAAATTATAAAACAAACCATGGAAGCATTAGGAATTTCTATGAAAAGTGTTCTTCAAGACGCACAACAAGTTCAAGAAGGATTAAAAGCTTCTGCCAGAGAATGTCAAGGAACTATTCAAGAATATAAAAAGCAAATTCTTTTTCTTGAAAGACAATCGCAAAATTATCAAAAGCAATATTCTGCTTTAAATGACCTTATAAGCTTGTTTATTCAAACTACAAAATAAATTAATAAAATAAATAAAAGATGGCAACTATATACCACTTTACACATGATGTTGGTTAATCCCTTTTTATAGGGTGTTTTGACTCTACTTTAGAATATAAAACTTTTAAATTGTTACAATCTCTTAACAATATATAACATATATGGCAATTTCTTCAGATTTCATGACTATATATATATAAGGTTAAGAATAGTAGGTGGTTTAGTGGGCTACGAAATAAACAGTTATCCATATTTAAGACAAGATAGTCTATACAATGCATATAGGTATCAATTTGCTAATCAAAATGTTAGCAATACTACACCTATGCAATATGGGCATTATAATATTCAAAGCCCAATCCCAAGTTTTAAAGGTCGTTTAGCTACTCAACCTGATACAGTTACCTTTAGTGCTAGTAATCAGCGACAACAGAAAAAAGAAGGTATGTCAACAGGTGCTAAGTTGGGTATAGGAGGTTTGGTAACAGCAGGGTTGGTTATTGGAGGACTTGTGTTAGCTGGAAAATATGGTCCTAAAAAAATTGCTAAACTATATGATACAAAACTTACACAGTCAAATTTACCAGAAAGTATAACATTTAAAACGGCTACTACTAAAGAGGAAGCTTTAAAATTTACTAAAGAAATCTTAGGCATTAAGGAAATTAAAGGTGATATAACATTAGAAGGGTTAAACTTTGTTAATGAAGGAATTGTTAAAGTAAGTAATGCTAACAAAGGTAGTTTATATCTTCCATCTGCTATAAACTTTGAAAGAGCTAGTGAAGATTATTTAGCAGCTGTAAATCAGTCAATACTCTCTAAAGACTTTGGAACACTGACGGTCAATACTAAATACTTTGATGAAGAATTTATTGATAATTTCTTAAAAAAACAATTATATAAAAAGGACGGTACTCAGCTATTTTCAAAATCTAAAGGTGGTAGATATTTACCAAATACTATGTATCAAAAAGGGATATGCCCAATGGTAAGTGATGATGTTGCAAAGATTTTAGATAAATATTATACTGATCCTAATAGCTTGAGTATAACTGGAAAAAGAGCATTAGCAAGTACGTACAATCATATGATGAATGAGATTGGTCATATTGGACGGTCTCCATTGTCATTTTTAATAAATAATAAAGTAGCCTTTGAGAATAATGGAATATCTATTCCTATTGATGAGTTAATGCATAAATCTACAAAAGAACAACATGAATTTGCTCAAAAGGTAATACATGAGATGACATTTGATAAGAAAACTCCTATGACAATAAAAGTTGGATTAAAAAAGCCATTAGATACGATTTATCATGAAATGGGACATTTACAAGATTGGGGAGTAAACTTGAAAAAACTTGACCTTGAAAATCTTGAAGCTCTTGATGGTAAAATTGATACAATTGGTAATCGTTGGGGTGGTTTAACTTATGATGGATACAAAGAACTTTTTGAAAAAAGTCCTGAAAAATTCAAGCCGAAATATCCTGATTTATATGAGTTTATAACAGACCAAAAAATCCAACAAACAGCAGGTAGTGTCTCAAATTACGCACAAACAAGTATTGGAGAATTTGTAGCAGAAGTTTATGCAAAGAAACTAAAGGGTACTCAATTCGATGATGATGTTATGGCATTATATAGAAAGTATGGTGGTCCTGTTTTACCATAGTTCAAACACATTTAACATTTCTTCAACTGTATCTTAGTAAGTAGGGTAGACTTTAGTCTACCAAAAATTTATTATATTAATATGTCAAA